>NZ_JBNDHT010000037.1:0-50836 GCF_056755115.1 Rhizobium sp. SVR5-2C
GGTGTCGAGCTACACCTCCGGCCTGACCAACCCGAACTCTAAGGAGTTCCTGGAAGAGGACGTCCGCAAGGTCTTCCAGAATGGTGATGCCGCCTTCGCCCTGAACTGGACCTACATGTACAACATGGCGAACGATCCGAAGGACAGCAAGGTTGCCGGCAAGGTCGGCGTTGTTCCGGCCCCTGGTGTTGCGGGCAAGAGCGAGGCTTCGGCCGTCAACGGCTCGATGGGCCTTGGTGTCACGACCGCCAGCAAGCATCCGGATGAGGCTTGGAAGTACATCGCCTTCATGACGTCGCAGGCGACGCAGAACGAGTATGCCAAGCTTAGCCTGCCGATCTGGGCCTCGTCCTATGACGATCCGGCTGTGACCAAGGGACAGGAAGAGCTGATCTCGGCTGCCAAGGTTGGTCTTGCCGCCATGTATCCGCGTCCGACGACGCCGAAGTACCAGGAGCTTTCGACCGCGCTGCAGCAGGCGATCCAGGAATCGCTCCTCGGCCAGTCTTCGCCGGAAGACGCCCTGAAATCTGCTGCCGAAAACAGCGGCCTCTAAGACGTGTACCCGGGCGGCGCCTGCCGCCGCCCGCTCCCGATCCTGTCCGATGAATGAAAAAAGGTGGCCCTGCCATGTCCGGCACCTGGATGACAACCCGCGCCTGGCTCTTGATGCTGCCGCTGCTTGTGGTGATGGTCGCCGTGATCGGGTGGCCTCTCGTCGACACTGTCGGCCTTTCGTTCACGGATGCGAAGCTTGTCGGCACCGGCGGCAATTTCGTCGGCATCGACAACTACGTGAAGATGCTCTCGGGTTCGAATTTCCAACGCACATTGATCACGACGACATGGTTCGCGATCATATCCGTTGCCGCAGAAATGGTGGTCGGCGTGCTTGCCGCGCTGCTGTTGAACCAGGAGTTTCGCGGACGCGGCGTATTGCGAGCGCTCATGATCCTGCCTTGGGCGCTTCCGACAGTCGTGAACGCGACGCTGTGGCGGCTGATCTACAATCCGGAATATGGTGCGCTCAATGCGGCACTGAGCCAGGTTGGCCTCATCGATGCCTATCGCTCATGGCTCGGCGAACCCGGTACCGCGCTGACGGCACTGATCGTCGCGGACTGCTGGAAGAACTTTCCGCTGGTGGCGCTGATTGCCCTCGCGGCCCTGCAGGCGGTGCCCCGCGAGATCACTGCGGCCTCACTGGTTGATGGCGCGGGGCCGTTTGCCCGCTTCCGCTTTGTGATCCTGCCCTATCTCGCCGGCCCGCTGATGGTGGCGCTGGTGCTTCGCACGATCGAGGCTTTCAAGGTCTTCGACATCATCTGGGTCATGACCCGTGGTGGGCCGGCAAACAGCACGCGCACGCTCTCCATCCTCGTTTATCAGGAGGCCTTCTCGTTCCAGCGGGCCGGTTCCGGCGCATCGCTTGCGCTCATCGTCACGCTGCTGGTGACGCTGCTTGCCGTCGCTTATGCCACCCTGGTCCGAAAGACGGCGGGGGGTGCGGCCTGATGGAACGCAAGAGCCCCTATTTCACCGCTTTCATTTACGTCTGCGCGCTGCTGCTGGCGGCCGTCATCCTGGCGCCGATCTTCTGGCTCTTCATCATGAGCATATCGCCGGCCGCCGATCTTGCTGCCAAGCCGCTGCGCTGGTGGCCACACACGGCCGATTTCTCTCGTTACCAGCTGCTGCTTTCCACGCTGGAAAACAGTGCCGGTGCGGCCTTCACCGCATCGTTGCGCAACAGCATCGAGGTCGCCGGCATGGCGACGGTCGCGGCGATCGCGCTTGCCATTCCGGCCGGTTGGGCCGTGTCGCGCACGCCGTCAATCGGGTGGTCGCTCTCCATGGTGATTGCAACCTATATGCTGCCGCCGGTCGCGCTTTCCGTCCCGCTCTACATGGGCCTTGCTTATCTCGGCATGCTCAACACCGTCTTCGGTCTGGCGCTCGTCTATCTGACGATCCTCGCGCCGTTTACGACCTGGCTGATGAAATCCGGCTTCGATTCCATTCCCAGGGAGATCGAATCCGCTGCGATGATCGACGGTGCGGGTCTTTTCCAGACACTGAGGATCCTCACCCTGCCGCTTGCCATGCCGGTCGTGGCGACATCCGCACTCTTTGCGTTCCTGCTTGCCTGGGATGAATTCTTCTATGCGCTGCTGTTCACGTCCGACCAGCGCGCCAAGACGCTCACCGTCGCCATCGCCGACCTGGCCGGCGGCCGTGTCTCGGATTACGGACTGATCGCGACCGCCGGTGTGCTCGCCGCCCTGCCCCCGGTGCTGATCGGTCTTGTCACGCAACGCGCCTTGATTTCGGGGCTCACGAGTGGCGGCGTCAAGGGATGAACATGACCACAGAGAAAAGCCGCCCGGCAGGTCTTGCCGCGATCGATCGCGAAATGGCTCGGCAGCATGCCGATGCGATAGCGTCTTACGAAGGCACGGGCGAAATGGCCGCCAAAGCTGCCGCGTCGCTGAAGCGCACCGGCAAGCTTCTGCTGCTCGGCATGGGCGGCTCGCACGCCGTCAACCGGGCTGTCGAACCGCTCTATCGCGCAGCCGGTTTCGACGCGATCGCCCTGCCGCTGTCGGAGCAGCTCGGCGAGCCGCTCTCGCTCGAAGGCCGCACCGTCTTCGTGACATCGCAATCAGGTGAAAGCGCAGAGGTCCTGCGCTGGTTCGACGAGACCGGCGCAAATGCGGACACCTTCGGCCTGACGCTGGAGGGTGGCTCCTTTCTGGCGCGAACGGCCCCGTCGCTGGTCGGCGCAGGCGGCACCGAGCTCGCCTTCGCGGCAACGCGGAGCCTGACCGTCACTTTCGCACTGCATCTCGCGATCTTCGCAGCGCTCGAAGAGAATCCGGCAGCAGCACTGGCCGTGCTGCGGGCGCCGCAGAGCCTCGATATCGAACCCGCTCTGGCAGCCCTCAAAAATGTCGCCACGGTCGTCACGTCCGGGCGCCGTTTGCAGGGTGTCGCGGAAGCGCTCGCGCTCGGCCTCACAGAGCTGTCGCGCCGCCCCTGCTTCTCGCTTGAAGGCGGACAGCTTCGCCATGGACCCATGGAAATGCTGGGGCCCTCGATCGGCGTCGTGCTTCTCCGTGGCCAGGATACGACGGCAGGTCTCGTGACCGCCATGGCCGTCTCGGCCGTCGAGACGGGTGCGCCGGTCATCGTCTTCGACTGCTCGGGAGAGGAGCCGGTTGCCGGCGCCGTCACGCTGCCCTTCAAGCCTGCGAGCGGTCTGGCCGCAATTTTTCAGCTGCTGCCGGTTGCGCAGTCGCTGATGATCGCGTTCGCCGATGCACGGGTCGAAAATGCCGGGACGCCAGTCCGCTCCACCAAGATCACCCGGAGCGAGTGAATGAAGCCGCTTACCGTCATCGGCAACGTCAATATCGACCTGATCCTTGGCCCGGCCACCCCCTGGCCGAAGGCCGGCACTGAAATCATCGTCGATCATGATGAATTGCGCGTCGGCGGGGCAGCCGGTAACAGTGCGCTCGCATGGGAAGGTCTCGGCATCGACTACGAGATCGCCGCCAATGTCGGCGATGATCAGTTCGGCCGCTGGCTGAGCGAGGCGTTCGGCACGCGCGCCAGCAAATGGCCGGTGCGCCCGGAAGGCACAACGCTCTCGGTCGGCATCACGCATCCCGACGGCGAGCGCACCTTCTTCACCACGCGCGGGCACCTGCCCCGCTTCAGCCTAGCCGACGTGCATGCCGTGCTCGATGGGGCCCGGCTTTCCGGCGGCTACGCCCTGCTCTGCGGTTCCTTCCTGACCGACGACCTGACGCGCGACTACGATGCCTTCTTCGACTGGACCGACCAACACCGGATTACGGTCGCCCTTGATACCGGCTGGCCGCTCGACGGCTGGACAGAAGCAAATTGTGCGGCAACGCGGCAATGGCTCTCCCGCTGCGGGGTCGCGCTGCTAAACGAGGTGGAGACGACGACCCTGACCGGCGTCGATGATCCCGCCGTGGCGGCGCGTGTCCTGCGCTCGCATATGCCGTCAGGTGCGATCGTTGTCGTCAAACGCGGTCCCGAGGGGGCGATCGCCATCGATGCCGACGGCAACCTGGTGTCCGCGGCAGCGCCCAAAGTGAGGGTCGTCGATACGATCGGCGCCGGCGACGTCTTCAACGCTGGATTCCTTGCCGCCCTTGCCCGCGGGGAAGCCCTCGCGTCCTGCCTTTCGGCGGGAACCGAGGTGGCATCCCGCGCCATATCCACCCTCCCGCGCAGCTATCGCGCGGCAGAGACATCCGGGAAGGCCGTTTGATGAGCGCGCTCGAAATCCAGAACATCCGCAAGACCTATGGCGACGTCGAGACGCTGAAAGGCATCGACATTTCGCTGGAGAGCGGCGAGTTCCTCGTGCTGCTCGGCTCCTCGGGCTGCGGCAAATCCACGCTGCTCAACATCATTGCCGGGCTGGCAGAGGCAACGAGCGGCGACGTCAGGATCGGCGGCCGGTCGGTGCTTGGCGTTCATCCAAAGGACCGCGACATCGCCATGGTGTTCCAGTCCTACGCGCTCTATCCGAACCTCTCCGTTCATCGCAACATCGGCTTCGGCCTCGAAATGCGCAAGGTGCCCGCGGCGCAGCGCGACGCGGCGGTGCGCGACACCGCGAAGCTCCTGCAGATCGAAGCCCTGCTTGACCGCAAGCCGAGCCAGCTCTCCGGCGGCCAGCGCCAGCGCGTGGCAATCGGGCGCGCGCTGGTGCGAAAGCCGGAGGTCTTCCTCTTCGACGAGCCGTTGTCGAATCTCGACGCAAAGCTGCGCATGGAAATGCGGACCGAGCTGAAGCGGCTGCACCAGATGCTGAAGACCACCGTCGTCTACGTCACCCACGACCAGATCGAGGCGATGACGCTCGCGACCCGCATCGCGGTGATGCGCGACGGCAGGATCGAGCAGCTCGGCACTCCTGAGGAAATCTACAATTCCCCGGCGACGCTCTACGTTGCGACCTTCGTCGGCGCGCCTCCGATGAATCTCCTGAACGCCACCGCCGCGGATGGCGCTCTGAGGATCGATGGCACCTCCACCGTCCTGCCCCTGCCGGCGGCTGCGGCAAAACTCGGTCAAGGCCAGGAAGTCGTACTGGGCATCAGGCCGGAGGCGCTGCGGCTTGCGGAGCCCGGCGCGTTCGAAGCCGTCTGCGAGGTAGCCGAACTCACGGGACCTGAAATGATCGTGACCGCACAGCTCGGGCCGCATCGGCTGATGGCCGCCCTGCCACCCCGAACCGCCATCACGGCCGGCCAGAAGATCGGACTGAACTTCGATCCCGATGCACTGCATCTCTTCGACCGCGCAAGCGGGCGCCGCTGCAGCTGACCGTATAGCGTCTGCCGCCCTTCTGATCGATGAGTCATCGTCAGCGTGCTGACGCCGAGGCCAGAGCCTGTGGACCCGGCGCATTTGCCCGTCGGCCATTAGGGGCATCGACCCGCAGGGCTGGAATTTCTTTCACTTGTCGAACAGGCGCCATCAGGCTCGCACAAGGGCCGAGCGCGAAAGAGGAACCTCGCACCTCGTAATCAAGGCAGCGGAGTAGCGGCCGAAATGGCCGGATCGACCGCGTGTTAGAAGGGCTTGAGAGTTTGAAAAGCGCTGCGCTTTCGATCCAGACGTCTGAAGATCCGCATCTCATCTTCGGCAAAGCTTCCATTGTACGAGCCTCCTATGAAGGAAGGGATCTCTCTCCCCTATGGGACAGTCTCTACGCCCGCGCTTCCGCCAATCCCGCCGACGCCGCGGTGTTCCTGGACGCGTCGATCCTGTTGCACGTGCTCGGTCAGAAAGATGAGGCGGCAGTTAGCCAGCAAGGCGCACTTTCGCTCAGCCGGAAATATCGCATCAGGAACGGACGGGGCACTGGCTTGAACGTCCTGGTTTTCGTGACCGCCGGCGATTTCATGGCGAATACGCCGATCGAATTTCTTCTTGAGGATTCCGACGCGAATATCCTGCTCTACTATGTCGATGCCGACACCAGAGACCTCAGAGATGTTCCGGAGCACGATGTCGCGTTCGTAGCGGTCGGCGAGTCGCCCGCCAATCGTCCGGTGTTGGAAAACCTCGAAAAGCTGCTGGATGCATGGGTCGGCCCCATCATGAACAATGCGCCACGCCTCACCATGGGACTCACCCGGGATGGTGTTGTGGAAGCGCTGAGGGACGAGCCTTCGATACTTGTCCCGGCCGTCGCGCGCGTCTCTCGAAGTGCGGTTGAGCAGCTGGCTTCTGGCGAGATCGAGATCGAAGCAATCCCTGGAATGGGCTCCTTCCCCGTGATTGTCCGGCCAGTGGGCACCCATGCGGGCGAAGGAATGGAAAAAATTTCCTCGCCATCGGAACTTTCGGCTTTCCTGACCGCTCGCGCCGAAAGCGAATTCTACGTCACGCCATTCATCGATTACAGCAGCGAAGACGGAAAATTCCGGAAGCAAAGAATCGCGTTCATCAATGGCAAGCCCTATGCCAGCCATCTCGCGATATCCGACCACTGGATGGTGCACTACTTGAGCGCCGGCATGGCCCAGTACGCCGATAGGCGTGCTGAGGAAGCATCGTGGATGGCCGACTTCGATAGCGACTTCGCGGTGCGCCAAGCGCGCGCCTTTGAAGCGCTTCATCGACGCCTCGGGCTGGACTATTTCGCGATTGATTGCGCCGAGCTTTCCGATGGACGCCTGCTCGTCTTCGAGGCCGATGTCGCAATGATCGTTCACTCGATGGATCCGGAGAGTGTGTTCCCCTACAAAAAGGGACCGATGAGCAAGCTCTTCGCAGCCTTCGAGGATGCGCTGCGGCAGCGCGCGGCGCAAGCGACGTCAACGGCGACGGTCAGGAGCGCTCAGGTAGGATGAAGCCCTTTGAATGCAACCCGCTCAGCATGCCTGCGATCCAGCCGGCCAGAGTTTGGAGCAGGCGCTAGTGCCGATGGAAGCCAAGCTCGACGTCGTGTTCCGTAAGTTATCTGCGGTCCTTCAACATCCCCGGGAGCCATGATGTTTCGGGAAGACAAGCAGCAGCCAGCGATCGTAGGCGGACCGAGCGAGACCTCTTTCAGCCTCGATCCATCGAACTGGGCTGAGTTTCGCCAGACCGCCCATAGCTTGCTGGACGACATTATCACCCACATCGAAACAATCAGGCAGAGGCCGGTATGGCAGAAGCCCGCAGATGAGACACGCGCGCGGTTTGCCCAACCATTGCCGATTGAGTCCCGTGAACTCGGCGATGTCTTGGATGATGTGCGTAGCCACGTCCTGCCGTTCGCGACGGGTAATTTGCACCCGTTGTTCATGGGATGGGTCCATGGCGCGGGCACGCCGATCGGAATGGTCGCGGAGATCGTTTCGGCCGGCCTCAACCTGAACTGCGGCGGCCGCGACCACGTCGGCCTCGAGGTTGAACAACAGATCGTCCGCTGGATGAGTGAGGCTTTGGGATATCCGGGTGGAGCGAACGGCCTGTTCGTCACCGGCTCCTCGATGGCAAACTTCCTCGCCGTGACGATTGCGAAAACCGAGGCGCTGGGTCAATCGGTCCGGGAGACCGGTTTGCGAAGCTGCGACCGCGAGCTTGTAGCCTATACGTCTTCCGAGGCGCATGGATGCATCGCGCAGGCAATGCAGCTCTCCGGCATTGGATCGGCGAATCTGCGGAAGATTGCGGTTGACGCTGCCGGCAGGATGCTGCCGGATGAGCTGTCTGCAACGATTGCGAGCGACCGTGAGACTGGACTCTTGCCCTTTCTCGTCGTGGGCACCGCTGGAACGGTAAACACCGGTGCCATCGACCCGCTTCCGGAAATCGCGGAAATCGCATCCACGGAAGATCTCTGGTTTCACGTCGACGGAGCAATCGGCGCACTGGCCGTATTCTCCCATTCCCTGCGCGACCGGTTCAAAGGCATAGAAAAGTCGGCATCGGTCGCCCTTGATTTTCACAAATGGGGTCAGGTTCCCTATGATGCCGGATTTCTGCTGGTTCGGGACGGCGCTGCCCAAAAGCGGGCCTTCGCGCAGCCGGCCGCCTATCTGCAGCGCGCGGATCGCGGCCTTGCGGCCGGCGAAACATGGCCTTGCGATCTAGGTCCGGACCTGTCGCGCGGATTCCGTGCCTTGAAAACATGGATGACAATCGAGGCGCTTGGAACGGAACGCATCGGAAAGTCGATCGCGCACACCTGCGAGCTTGCGCGCTATCTCGCCGAAAGGCTCAAACGCTACCCGATATTTGAACTGAAGGCGCCCGTTGCGCTCAACATCGTCTGCTTCGGCATTCGCGGCGCGAACGACGATTTTGTTCGAAGCCTGGTCCTGGATATTCAGGAATCGGGCTTTGCCGCGCCTTCCTGGACCACTCTTAACGGCGAACTGGCCGTGCGGTGCGCCTTTGTCAATCACCGCACGACGATCGCTGATGTCGATACATTCATCGAAACGCTCATCCAATACGTGGCAGACCGCGGCGTTTAAGGCGCAAATTGCAATCCGGCGGTTGACCGCGCCCGCTCGTCAGGCTTCCTCGAGTTCCCTCATGCCTAACGCCGCGCGTGCGGCGCGCTCACCGCTCATGAATGCAGCATCGGTCCAGATATATCCCCATTGGCCAAATCTACCGCAATAGTGGATCCCAACCTCATCCAGGTAGCCGTGCACCGTATCGACAGCCGCCTTTCGCTCCAGGTCGAATATGATATTGCCGAACGGAAGCATGATTGCGCTCTGATGGATAATCTCGCGCCTCGATCCGATCAGCCCGCATTTTATGAGCCCATCGATTGCCCGTTCGATCCACTCGTCGGGACTCTCTGTTAGCGGGCGGTATTTTTCACTGAAATAGATTTCCGCCTGCATGCCGCCGCAACCCGGCGGCACGGTCTTCGGCGAAAGATTTCCGCGATAGCTCACGCGGGCGAAGGGTATGTCCTCGTCATAGAAATAAGACCATTGCGGCTTGGTATCGATTGGCCGGTTCAGCCCGACGTTTACGACGACAACCTGGGTGCACGCCAGTTTCGCGGCTGCCTCGCGCACCTCACGCGGTGCATCAATGATCAGGGGAATAAGGACCGGCAGCGGCAGCGACGATATCAATTTTTCAAATGTCGCGGTCGTGCCGTTCCCGAATGACAGCTTCCTGTCTTTAAGATCAATTGCGACCAGTTCATGATCGCAAAATACCTGGGCCTTGTCATAGAATCCCTTGATGAAGGATTCGAAGCCGCCCTCGGTGGGATAGCGAAATTCACTGACATAGAACACGTCGAGCGGCTCATGTTCCAGCGCGCCCCTGAGAACTTCGTCGAGGTTCGGACGATACAGCCGAGGCCCCAACCAGTCTGTCGACATGTTGGCTGCCTCGGTCGTGTGGTACTTTTTGGTATAGACCATCGGAAACGTATTCGCGAAGGTCGGGCCAAACGCTGCCATCAGCCAGTCCTCGTAATTGCGAATCTCCGGATTTGGCTGCTGTCTTGCCTCGATAAAATCCTTGATGCAGTTCACCACGAGATCAGTCGGGAGTCCGTGAAGATTGACTTGAGCCGGATGCTTGATCCAGTAACCCTGCCAGTAATTGTTGCAGTAGACATTACCGGTTTCAAACTGCTGGTTCGTTGACCGCGCGAACAGCTCTTTTACACGCGTGTTTTTGGCGAAAGAGATGTGGACGCCTTCATCAAAAACGAAGCCATCGCCGGACCCGAAGCTGGATGTCAGTCCGCCTGGTCGCGAACGTTTGTCGTAGAGTTTGGCCCTGATTCCGTTGTCAAACAGGGTGTTGGCCGCACCAAAGCCTGCCATGCCGCTACCAAGAATGACATATCCGTTGTCTCTCATTCAAAGCTCCCCTCGCAATTGCAATTGGGTAAACTCCCCTTAAGACTGATCATGCTGCCACGACCTGCGGATACGGAATGGCGCGAAGAAGAATGCCGCCACGCTCGAGATATTCTTTCTGCTGACGAATGATTTCGTCGGCAAAATTCCAAGCCAGGATCAGGAGATAGTCCGGTTGCGAGCGCAGCAACTCATCGACGTCTTTGATCGGCAGCCGTACGCCCGGCATCACTTTGCCGACCTTGTGGGAGTTTCGATCGACAACGTACGAAATCGTACCCTCGGGGAGATCGACGTAGTTGAGCAAGGTCGCTCCTTTGGCCGCCGCCCCGTATGCGGCGATCGTCTTCTTGCGCGAGACGATCTCGGCCAGCATCCTTCTTAGATCGTCCCTCAGCTTTTCGACCCGACGGGCAAACGAAAGATAGTATTCCAAGCCATCGAGGCCGAGCGAACGCTCCTCGGCCTGGAATCGCTCCAGTTCGGCACTCTTGCCTCTCGTTTTGCTGACGCGAAGCCTGAGAGATCCCCCATGGATCGACAGCGCCTGCACATCATTCAAGTAGAGGCCGTGGCGGGCAAACAGGGGCTCGAGCGCCGCGAGAGAATAGTAGAAGACATGCTCATGATAGATCGTATCGAAGGCGCAGTTTTCGATGAGTTCGCGAACGTAGGGGAACTCGAACTCAGCAATGCCGTCATCGGCTAGAAGAATTGCGAAGCCCCCGACGAAGTCGTTTATATCCGTAACATGCGCTAGAACATTGTTGGCAAGCATGATGGATGCACGTTTGCCGTCTTCAACGAGCTTGCACGCCGTTTCCACCCCAAAGAAGGCAGTGAGCGTTGGGACGCCGGCCTCCAGAGCAGCCTCGGCGGGACCTTTCGCGGGGTCGATGCCGAGAACGGGTATTCCTCTCCGAACGAAATTTTTCAGGAGGTAGCCGTCGTTGCTGGCAATTTCGACAATAAGCCCCTGATCCAATGACGGATATTCTTCCATCAGCGCCAAAGCATGTGTTCGGCTGTGCTTCAGCAAAGCGGGAATAAAGGACGAGTAATATGGGTAATCCTGTCCGAACAGGATTTCGGGAGGAACAGTTTCGCTGACTTGAAGGAGTCCGCATTCACTGCAGAAGACGACCTCAAGCGGAAACAACTCCTCCGCCTCATCAAGGGAATCGGATTCGAGAAGGGCGTTGGCCAGCGGCTGTTCTCCCAGATCAAGCACTGTTGGAAGATCGCCACCGCCGCACGAGCGGCAAGCCTGGATACGGCCGGCAGGGATGGGCGTAGGCGTGGAGTTCGTCTGGCTCATGGCTGTCATTGGCTCACCTCAGCTATCAGTTCTGCTTCAAGGCTCAATTTTGCGGCTGCCAGTATCCGTCTGAAAGGAACGTTGGCTCGGTCCGCAATTTCAAGGATCGAATGAGATCCGTCCGCTAGGTTCAAAAGCCACAGGAGATCCATTTGGGAGGCTCCACCAGCCTCGCGCTGCCCGGCAATCGCCCTATAAAGGCCCCGCCTGCCAAGTTGCGGCTCCCCACGACCATCAGTGCGTTGAAAAACTCTGTCGTTATCAAGAAGATGCAGAACTTCCTGTAAAACACCGAACGATTGCTCAAGCGCTGCCGAAGTGACGAAATCGCAGTTATCGTCTGATGTGTGATATTCCGGAAAAGTGCCATGCACGGCTCGCATGAAGCATCCCACCGGTAGATTGAGACCTGGCGAGCCATACTGTCTTTCATCATAGCCGTAAGGTAAAAACGGCAGAATTTCGTAGTCGTGGTCGACATGGCGCAGGACGTGTTCCACCGCGCGGTCGATCGCGGCACCCGATCGACTTGTCTTGTAGTGGAACGGCCCCGCATCCCCTACGCAGGTGAGCACCAGACCATGAGCAATCCGGTCAAGCTTGCCTTCATTTTGCGCCAGCCACGTGATGGCGCCGATCGTTGCAGGCAGGAAAAGAAACCGCACTCCCAATCGACGGGGGCCGGCGTGACTCAATTGCGCGGCAAGAGCAGTAGCCACAACAACCCCGGAGAGGTTGTCATTGGCCAAGCTTGGATGACAGACGTGGACGGATATGAGGATTTCCTTCTCCGTCTCCCCTGGAATGAAGTACTCGCCGTAGGTCAGGCTTCCGGGAGCCAGCGCGCTGTCGATCTGCACGAGGTAGCGGTCGTCCTGCATCGAAAGCCACGTCGAGTGGCGCATGCAGAACCCCCAGTCGCGGGCGTAGTACCCAGTGCGATATGGAATTGAGTTCGGCTGGTCCGGCAAGGTATGCACATGTGCGGCCAGTTCTTCCCGGGAAATCTCCTTCTCGACCGGTACGCTGTAGCCGACAACGTGGAGATTGCTCTCGGCGAAATCGACAATGGTTCGACCCGCGAGGGTCTTGATGACGGCGCCCCGGATATTCCATTCCTCCGGAACCTCCCAATCGAACACAGGGGTACCTGTCGGAACCTCATGGATCGAGAGCGGAACGAACCTGCTGAGCGATGCCAGCGTTTGACGAACGCCGTTACCAGTAATGCTGCGCGTTATGGGGAAGAGCTCGCGCAGTAAAGCCATCATGTCGACCGGCGCATACTGCTCGTCATTTGCAATCGTATCTCGGTCGGATGTCGTGAGCGCCATGGCATCTCCCCTTTGAAACGGGCGGAAATTCCATATGGGCTAACAATAATGGCATAATAGAGGTAAATTTTTGTCAAAATTAATTCGAAACAGGATTAGAGCACGCTTTCTGCAAGAGTAAATTACGATATACTGTTCACAAATGAGGCATTATGCGATCTTATATAAACAGTGAAATTGCAGGATTCCTGACTATATTGCCGTGTTTTTTTCCAAGCGGTTCGACAATGACTATTTTAACGTCATGTATTCAATGGATTTATCCGATGAGACCGACTTAAGTCGGTGCACGATTTCGCTATCCGCAGGACGCTCTCAAACGGAAGGAAGCACCCGCCGACGAGCACGCGGTATCGACGCGGATGCGCTATCTCTCCGATAGCAACCTGGACTACTCGCTCTGCCGGAAATTACGGATCCGGTCGAACAGGACGGCAAGCACGATTGCCCCGCCGATGAAGGTGCCCTGCCAAAAGGCGTTGATGCCGAGCAAGCCAAGACTATTGCGGATCACTTCGATCAGAGCCGCTCCGACCAATGCACCGAAGGCGGTGCCGATACCGCCCGCCAAATTGGCGCCGCCGATGACCGCCGCCGCTATGACCTGAAGTTCCATTCCGGCACCGATGTTGGTGGTGACGGCGCCCAGCCAGCCGGTTTGAACGATGCCTGCAATTCCCGCCGACAAGGCTGAGATCATGTAAACGGCGACCTTGATGCGGCGAACGGGAACGCCGGTCAGGGTTGCGGCATGCTCGTTGCCGCCGATGGCGAAAACATAGCGGCCGAACCTGGTCCAGCGCAGCACGAAGCCGGTAAGAAGCGCCAGAATGACCATGTAGAGAACCGGATTGGCGATGCCGAGAAACCATGCCCCGCCGCCCAGCGCCAGAAGCTTGTCGTGATCGGGGCCGAACTGGAAGACGACCGTATTGTTCGATGCGACCATTGCCAGGCTGCGCGCAATCGAGAGCATGCCGAGAGTCACCACGAAAGGCGGGAAGTTTAGATACGCTATCATCACACCGTTGAAGGCCCCGATCAGAAGGGCGGTGCCGATCGAGGCGGCAATGCCAATTTCGATACTATAGCCGGCGTGCATGACCACCGCGAGCACCATGCTGCAGAGGCAAAGCACCGAGCCAACCGACAGATCGATGCCCCCGGTGATGATCACCAGGGTCATCCCGAGCGCGATGATCGCGACGAAAGTGACGTTTCGGGTGATATTGTAGAGGTTCTTCGCCGTCGCAAAGGAGTCGGTGGCAAAGGACAGGAAGATGCAGGCAAGAATGACGGCAACCAGGACCCAGAATGTCTGGCCGCCTACCAACTCCGAAAGCCAGCTGCGCTGCTTCTGTGCAATCGTCTGGTCAAGGGTAATTGCCATCGTCGACCTTCATTTCTCCCGATAGGGACAGCAGCGCCGATCAAACCTGTTCGATGGCGCCGGTGATAAGACCCGTGACTTCCTCCGGCGAACTCGCCGTAATCGATTTGTCGGCTACTTTTCTGCCCCGCCGCATGACGATCACGCGGTCGGCAACGGAGAAAACGTCGGGCATGCGATGGCTGATGAGGACAACCGCAATGCCCCGGTCACGCAACTCGCGGATCAGATTGAGGACCTCCGCGACCTGACGGACCGAAATCGCTGCGGTTGGTTCGTCCATCAGCACGATCTTCGCCTCCGACAGCATGGTGCGCGCGATCGCCACCGCCTGTCGCTGGCCGCCCGACATCTGCTTGACGAGGTCGCGCGGGCGCGTTTCCGATTTCAGTTCCCTGAAGATCTCGCCGGCTCGCCTGTACATCGTCTTGTAATCCAAGACCTGCAGGGGACCGACGCCGCGGCGCAGTTCGCGTCCGAGAAAGACGTTTGCCGCCGCCGTCAGATTGTTGCAAAGGGCCAGATCCTGATGGACGATCTCGATACCGTGCTGCCGTGCCTCGACCGGCCGGTGCAGTACGATTTCCTCGCCCTCGAGACGCATGGTGCCTTCGCTCGGCCGAAAGTTTCCGGCGATCATCTTGACCAGGGTACTCTTTCCAGCCCCGTTATCCCCCATGAGGCCAACCACCTGCCCCGCCTCCAGCGAAAGCGAAACGTCGTTGACGGCGTGGATGGCACCGAAATGCTTGGAAATGTTGGTGAGTTCGAGAACCGTCACCAGCCGACTACCTCCCCAGAACCTGCAGGCTCCCATCGCTGTCCGTTGCCCGCCGGAGTCAGCCGCCTGCGATCTCGCCCTGCCGATCTCCTCCCCGGAAAAGCGATTGTGCTCATTTACGCAAAAGCTTGAAGAACCGTCAATCGATTGTCCGCCTGATCAGCCCATCATCACAAAAATCTGTATTTGTCGTACAAATACCGGTTGACGCCGGAAACGCGCGGATATTAGCTTCTGCTAGGAGAGAGAGCATGCTGATCCTTGTCACCGGGGCTACGGGCAAGGTCGGGCGGCGCTTCATTGCTGGGCTGCTTGACGATGCGAGATTTTCCAAGGCACGCATCCGCGCGCTTTGTCATAATCGCTTGCTCGATGAGACCGACCGCATCAGCGTGATGCGGGGTTCGATCGCTGATCGAGATGTCGTGGTAGCGGCAATGGAAGGCGTTACCCACGTCCTGCATCTCGCCACTTGCAAGGAAACGCCCGCCGACGTCATGGATGTAACGGTCAAGGGCCTCTTCTGGCTGCTCGAGGCGTTCCGCTCCAGCCCCACCACGCAACAGTTCATCCTCATCGGAGGCGACGCCGGCATCGGCCATTTCTACTATCGCCATGATGGGCCGATTACCGAAAATGCGGCGCATCGCGCCTATCCGGGAAGCTACGCGCTGTCCAAGGTCCTCGAAGAGGTGATGCTCGAGCAGTTTGGCATCCAGTACGGCATCAACGGCTGCTGCCTGCGTGCGCCCTGGATCATGGAGAAGGACGACTTCAAGTTCACGCTTTCTTTTGGCGAGGATGTCTTCGGTGGACCCGACTGGAAGACGCTTGTCCGGCCGGCCGACGCTGAACGTTACGCCCGCGAAGGCACGGTGCCGTTGCTGCATGACGCGGACGGGCGGCCATTGAAACGCAATTTCGTGCATGTCGACGATCTGGTCTCGGCGATACTGGCCGCGCTCGACAATCCTCGCGCCAAAGGGCAGCTCTTCAACATCTGCATGGACCGCCCCGTGGATTATGGGGAAGTCGCCGCTTACCTCGCTCGCACGCGAGGGCTCGGCTCCGTCGACATAGCGAGCCAGTTCCACTCGAACTGGATGGACAACAGCAAGGCCAAATACCTGCTGGACTGGAGCCCCGTCTACGATCTGGAAAAGCTTATCGACTCGGCCTGGGAATACGAGCGATCAAAGGAGGAGCCTCGTATCGTCTGGTACCCGGGTTGATCACGTGGCGGGCAGTGGTGTCCGTCTTTTTCAAAGGGAGGAAGCTATGAGGAAGGCATTATTGCTTACAGCTGCTGCTGTACTCGCGCTCACGGCCGGACAGGCCTTGGCCGCGAAAAAGCAGCTCGTCATCGTCGTCAAGGGCCTCGACAATCCATTCTTCGAGGCAATCAACCAGGGCTGCCAGAAATGGAATAAGGAAAACGCATCCTCGGACTATGAATGCTTCTACACCGGTCCGGCATCGACCTCCGATGAAGCCGGAGAGGCGCAGATCGTCCAGGATATGCTGGGCAAGGCCGATACCGCCGCGATCGCCATCTCGCCGTCGAACGCCAAACTTATCGCCCAGACGCTCAAGACAGCCAATCCGAGCGTTCCGGTGATGACGCTTGATGCCGATCTCGCGGCAGAGGATGCCGCTTTGCGCAAGACCTATCTCGGCACGGACAACTACCTGATGGGTGCGCGGATCGGCGAATACATCAAGAAGGCCAAGCCGAACGGCGGCAAGATCTGCACCATCGAAGGCAATCCGGGAGCCGACAACATTCTGCGCCGCGCGCAAGGCATGCGCGACACGCTCAGCGGGCAGAAGGGACTCGCCGCATTGAAGGGCGAAGGCGGCTGGACCGAAGTCGCCGGCTGCCCGGTCTTCACCAATGACAATGGCGCCACGGGTGTCCAGGCGATGACCGACATCCTCGCCGCCAATTCTGACCTCGACGCTTTCGGCATCATGGGCGGCTGGCCGCTGTTTGGCGCACCGCAACCCTATCGCGACTTGTTCAAGCCGATGGCCGACAAGATCGGCAAGAACGAATTCGTGATTGGCGCCGCCGACACAATCGGCGACGAAGTGGCAATTGCCAGGGAAGGCCTCGTAACCGCCCTCGTGGGCCAGCGTCCGTTCGAAATGGGATACAAGGCACCCACCGTGATGATGGACCTGATCGCCGGAAAGCCGGTTGAGGATCCGGTGTTCACCGGGCTCGACGAGTGCACCAAGGACACCGTCGACACCTGCATTCAGAAATAAAGCGTGGTTCGGAGCGCTCAAGCGAGTGGGCGCTCCGCTGCCCCGATCCTTCCATGGGACACAACGCGTCTCGCTGGCCCTTCTTATGGTGGCGGCGGTTTTTAACTGAGTTCCTGCCCAGGGGGTAACAAAGCGCTCCGATGAAGGACAGGAAGCTAGGACGGCCTTCGAGCCTCAGTCATGCGCCCAAGGCAGACAGCGTGAAATACATTTGCGCGGCGCCAGTGTGCATGCCTCCATAGCCGGCAAAAGAGTGCTTCGCATCGTGCGTGGTGACCAGTCGCCGGGGGACCATGCTACCAAACGAGGCGAAGTGGTCGCAAACGTTCAAGGCGAGCCTGTCGGCCATGCGCGAAGCGACAAACATGCGGATGGCTAGGCCGGCTTGCTTTGCGCCCCAAGATCGGTAGCTGAGTAGAGAGCCTAAGCGAACACCGATAGCAGCCGGCCGCGATAACAGTCCGATCATCCCTAACCGGCCGAAGAAACAGAAAGGGGCACCACCGGCCGTGGTGCTCCCTTCGCTTTTGACCATTACGTTGCCGCCAGTCAGCTGGGGGCATGCATTTCCGCCTGTGGCTTGACGTTTTGGTTCATACGAAAGAGGTTTTCCGGATCGTAACGCCGCTTGATCTCCGTCAGGCGCTTGTAGTTGGCGCCATAGGCTGCCTCGACACGATCGCTCTCATCCTCCGGCATGAAGTTGATATAGGCGGTGCCGATCGCATGCTTTTTTGTCGCTTCGAAAAGCGCGCGTGCCCAGCTGATGCAGGCGTCGTCCATCGACTTCTCGCGCCAGCGCGCATGGACGTTCATGACGAAATGCGAGTTGCGCTGGGGGAAAGCCGTTGCCTCGAGCGCGATGCGGCCCGCCGCGCCGCCCACGTGGCCAATGAATATCTCGCATTCCGGCCCCGGGAGGCTGCGGACGGCATCAAGCAGAACTGCGATCGTTGCATCCGAAAGCTCGGCGAAGTCCTGGCTCTTCCAGTAGTTGCGGGCGCCCGGCGCCAACAGCGGATCGAATGCCTGCTGCCAGCCGGCAAACGGCATCGGACTGACGACATCGACGATGGGATTGCCAATGCTACGAAGCCTCGCCGTAGCCTCCTGGCCCGTTTCGATGTCGCCGCAATAGCACATGGCGAGGGCGAGAATTTCCTTGCCGTGCCATTCGGCAGGCAGGAAGGGCAGCGGCGGCGCCTTGCGCATGACAGCCCAGCATGTCAGCTCGTCCGGCGCGGTCTCGAGCGCTTGGCGATATTGTCCGAGCACCGTCTCCGCATCATCGAAGGGATGGATAACCAGACCGGCCAGCACTTCGCCCGGCAGATCGTGAAGCCGGAATTCGAAGGAAGTTACCACGCCGAAATTGCCGCCGCCGCCGCGCAGGGCCCAGAACAGATCCGGCTCCTCGTTCTCGCTTGCACGCACCAGCTTACCGTCGGCGGTCACAACCTCCAGGGAAATAAGATTATCGATCGTAAGACCGAACTTGCGCGTGGCCCAGCCGAAACCGCCGCCAAGCGTCAGACCCGCGATGCCGGTCGTCGAGTTGATGCCGGTCGGCAGAACCATCCCGAAGGCCTGAGTTTCGTTATCGACATCGGCAAGGGTTGCACCCGGCTCGACCCGAAGGCGACGTGTGGCGGGGTCGACTCTTACCGATTTCATCGGCGATAGATCAATCATGAGGCCGCCCTCGCACACTGCGTTCCCAGCAATGTTGTGCCCGCCGCCACGCACCGACAGCAAGAGATTGTTGTCGCGCGCAAACTTCACCGCTCTCATGACGTCGGCTGCCCCGGCACAACGTGCGATAAGGCCGGGCCTCCGGTCGATCATGCTATTCCAGATAGCCCGCGTCTCGTCATAATTGGCGTCCTTATTGGTGATTAAGGTACCGCGCAGCGCCGCCGCAAAGGCATTAAGGGCCGCGTCGTCCACGACCTTCTGGCCCTTTTGCAGGGTCGTAAGATTCAAGCTGTCCATGATTGTCTCCCTCGGCGGGCCCGCCCCATTTACCGCCGGGGCATTTTGCGCTTCGTGCCGGCCTTACGCAAGATAATGCTAATACACAATCCGGACTTGCTCTTCACAAGTTGGGATGATTGCTCTATATGCCACCTCGTAATCCGGTCGCAGCCCACCCGGTCAAAACAAGGGACCAGACAATCATGAAAACCATCGTCATCTGCTCCGGCGGATTGGACTCCGTTTCGCTCGCCCATAAGGTCGCCGCGGAACACCAGCTCATCAGCCTTCTTTCCTTCGACTACGGTCAACGGCACCGAAAGGAGCTCGACTTCGCCGCCGCCTGCGCCAAACGGTTGGGCGTGGCCCACCACATCATTGACATCAGACAGATCGGCAGCCATCTCACGGGGTCAGCGCTGACCGACGACGTCGACGTTCCGGACGGGCATTATGCCGAGGAAACGATGAAGGCGACCGTCGTTCCCAACCGCAACGCCATCATGCTCGCAATCGCCTTCGGACTTGCCGCGGCGCAGAAAGCCGATGCCGTTGCAGTCGCGGTGCATGGCGGCGACCACTTCATCTATCCGGACTGCCGGCCGGGCTTCATCAATGCATTTCAGGAGATGCAGAACCAGGCGCTCGAGGGCTATGCCAGCGTTTCGCTCTACGCGCCTTACGTCACCGTCTCGAAGGCGGACATCGTCACCGACGGTGCAAGGAACGGCACTCCCTTTGCGGAGACGTGGTCGTGCTACAAGGGTGGCGCGCGCCATTGCGGCCGTTGCGGAACCTGCGTGGAACGGCGCGAGGCATTTCATCTTGCCGGTGTTAACGATCCGACCGACTACGAGGATCCGGACTTCTGGGTGGCTGCAACGGCCGGCTTCTCCGCCGAGGAGGTGAAATGATGTTCCGTATCACCAAGGAGTTTCATTTCTCGGCCTCGCACCAGCTAACCGGCCTTCCCGCCGAGCACCAGTGCGCGCGCCTTCACGGCCACAATTACATCGTCGTCGTGGAGCTTGCGGCCGCCGAACTCGAAGAGAACGGCTTCGTTCGCGATTATCATGAGCTTGCCCCTCTGAAGCAGTATATCGACGAGCGGTTCGATCATCGGCATCTCAACGAGGTCTTCGGTCATGACCGCGTGACCTCCGAATATCTCGCCAAGCACTTTTACGACTGGTGCAAGGCGCGCCTGCCGGAAACCTCGGCCGTCCGGGTCAGCGAAACGCCGAAGACCTGGGCGGAGTACCGGCCATGAACGAGCCTCGCGAGACGCAGATCCGCGTCAGCGAAATCTTCGGGCCGACGATCCAGGGAGAAGGTATCCTGATCGGCCTTCCGACCGTATTCGTCAGGACCGGCGGATGCGATTACCGCTGTTCGTGGTGCGACACGCTGCACGCCGTCGATAGCGAATATCGCGATCAATGGCTTCCGATGTCGGTTGACGACATCTGGCGGGAGGTTTCGCGGCTTTCTGGTAATCGCCCGCTGACGGTGTCGTTGTCGGGCGGCAACCCGGCGATCCAGCCGCTCGGACCGCTGATCGCACGCGGCCATCAGGAGAGCTATCAGTTCGCGCTGGAGACGCAAGGCAGTATCGCCAAGGATTGGTTTGCCGATCTCGATGTGCTGGTGCTGAGCCCGAAGCCACCCTCAAGCGGGATGAACACGGATTGGCGTGCTTTCGATGACTGTCTGCGGGCGGCTGGAGCGAAGCCGCAGATCGCCTTGAAGATCGTGGTCTTTGACGAGCGCGACTATCTCTATGCGCGCTCTGCCGCGGCGCGCTATCCCAGCCTTCCGGTCTACCTTCAACCCGGCAACCACACGCCTCCGCCGCCCGAAGACGACGAGGCAGTGGTCGATATCGACGGTATCATGGACCGGATGCTCTGGCTCGTGAACAAAGTGACGGAAGATCGCTGGTTCGAAGCTCGCGTCTTGCCGCAACTGCACGTGCTGTTGTGGGGCAACAAGCGGGGCGTCTGACAATCGAGTGTCCCGGCCGTGTCTGCGGCCGAGACTGATGGAGGGTGCCGATATGCTCGCGGGCGACTTCGCTTAGCGGAACCGTGGCTGTTTCGGCGGAGCATTCGCCCGGATCTCGTGAAGCGGCGCATGTTTGCCAAGGAGCCTGAGCAGCTTGCGCTCCTCCGCAGGGTCCACGGCCAGCTTCTTGCAGTGATCGGCAACATCGTGGTCGTGGGGACCAGGAACGTGTACCTGTCTGTTGTTCATGTTCTTCATGGCTCTTCCTCCTTTGCCGAAGATAACGCATGACGAACCCTGATCGTTCGGAGCGATACGACTTGATTGGATAACCCCGTGCGCTTGCGCCCATCTTCAGACAAGAATGGTCATTTTCGCAGAAAACAGCGCTTGCCGTTATATAGCTGTTTGATGCTCGGCTTCCCCGAAAGAAGGTATTGCCTCGTGTTTGCGCTTCTTGGCCAAAAGACAGCGCGACCGAGCCTCTCCCCTCACCGCACGACAGGCGCCTCATAGCGCGAGGTTTCCACCGTTATCCGGTTTAGAGGCTATGGTATCCCTCACCCGTCTGTCTGTTACACCGACCCTCATATCTCCGGTCTAGCGGCACCGCAGGACACACAGCGAGAGCGTAGAGATCTGCTTGTCGAATTTTTAATGGCCTGTTATTGCTCGTTCTTCTCCAGATAACGGAAATTATCTGCACTTTCATTTCAATCACCATACGCCGAGGTAGAGCTACCGGATTTTGACGTACGAGCGGCCGGTCGGTGACGTGTTTCCTTTGCACCGGCCAAAGCCATCAACATTGGCTTTATCGCAAACTCTCCACGTTGTGCTCGCTTTGTGAGATACCGTAGATAACCGCCTGCGGAATTGATCTCCCCTGCCCTCTCGAAGATGCATGCGAGCACAGTCGCTGCGTTCTGCGGGCCCATGACGCGGCAAGCGTCCTTGTAGGCAGATGGACTGATCTGCAGCATTGAACTCACCATTGTTCCGGCGGCAATGAGGTCTTGCCACGTCTTGATCGTGCCCGCCGGGCCGTAACTGCGCACCTCGGGGCACGCTTGGAGGACGAGCGATAGAGGAAGCGGATAGATTGCTGCGGGAGCATCCGTGCTAGGGATGGGGGTTTCGGCGTTCCCGGTTGGGATGTGCACCCGGTCATCGAACGCGACGGCGGAGGAGCGGTTTACTGCCGTAAACTCGGATACCGGTGCTTCATTCGCAGCTTCAGAATCAAGAGGAGATTCAGATTCTGTTATCTGTATGTGCCGCTCATTTTGTGAGTCATTGCCGCTCGGATTTTGAGCTTTAATGAGCATTTCCAGCTGCTTGATGATTTCCTCGCGGAGAGTCTCCAACGTGGCCAAGGCCGACGCGATCAAACGGGTAGATGCGACCCTTGGCAATTGGTCGAGGATCTGATGGAAGCGCTGCTGAGCGCCCAGCCATTCACCGGGAAGCTCCTCGATGAGTGCAGCGTTGATGAGTTTGGAGATGTCGCGGCGGCAGAGCGTGAGGCGTTCCTTGAGAGTCTGCATATAAAGGCGATCGGCGGCGACCTTTGCGGCAAGCTGCTCGATTTCCGTTGCGCGGACCAACAGAGGCGCTAGCGAGAAACCGTAGGCGTCATTGATTTCGCCCTGGCGGTTCTTGCGCGCGTAACGCTTTCCATTGGGGCTGTCCTTGCGGATGATGAGACCGGTGGTGACGAGTGCGGCCATATGCCGGCGGATCGTCTGCTCGGCCATTCCGTGGCATCGGAGCGACAGCTGCGCATTGGAAGGAAATACGACAAGGCTGTTATCAGCCGAAAGTTCGCTCTTCGGATAGAAGCTGAGCAGTGCGTTCAAAACGGTCAGAGCTCTGTCCGAGATTTCGAGCAGAGGCTTTGCTTCGCACAGGGCGCGATAGATTTTCCACTTGTCGACCGAGGCACTTGCCCCGACGTCCCGGCTTGTCACCTGGCTTGTGAGCATGCCAAGTGTCATCGGCCGCCGCCCAAAGGGCGTCGTCACACTTCCGCTTTCCATTTTCTTCGCCTTCTTCAAGGCAAAAGGTATCAGCTCACCGAAAATAGGTGCCGGAGACTCTTGACTATGTTGTGCGGAAATGTGATTCTCTGGGTGTCTAGATCAGAGAGGGCTTCCGCGGCGGCAACGTTTCGGGGGCCTTTTCTTTTGCTATTGATCTCCGTTCTTTCGTGAATCTTTGCTCGTCTCGAACGCCTCGTAGAGACGATCCAGATTGTCCGCGATGTAGGCGCCGAAGGCTGATGCCTCCCTCGCCTTGAGCGCGATAGTGAACTGCTTTCCGTCGTCCTTGATCTTCGCCTTCACGGAGCCATCCTTGCGGTGCCATTGGCTGATGGCAGATGCTGGTGTTACGCTTTGTGCGGGCGACGATGGCGTCCTGCTGAGAAAGGCAACAAGCATGTCGAAGCGTGCGTCCGGTTCTGCGGCCTCGAATTCCGGCGTTTCGACAAACAGCCTTGCTCGCTCCGGAGCGTTTTCCTCTTCGAATTTCACCGAAAGATCGTGCCAGCGGTCGCGGCCGGTTGCGCGGGCGGCGCCGATTGCCGAAAGAACCTCGGTCGGGATGCGTCGCGTAACCGAGAGCATCTTGGAGACCGTGGTCTTATCGGCGCTGAGCGCGGCCATAATGGTTTCCCGATCGAAACCGAGCGTGTCGAGTTTGTCTGCAAACATCGTACGCTCGATAAACGAGAGGTCCGCGCGCGCGGAATTCTCCTGGCCCTGAGCAATGACGTGGTCGCGGTCGGCGAGCTTCTTGACGACGGCGCGAACCGGCCGGCCCAGTTCTTTTGCGGCGCGTGCGCGGCGATGGCCGAATGCGATCTGATATTTCCCATCCTTCTCAGGGTGGGGTCGGACGAGAATCGGCGAATCCTGGCCACGCAGGCGTATGGCTTCCACCAGTTCGCGAAACTGTTCGTCGTTATGCGCGAGGCGATCGCTGACGAAGGAATCTTCGATGAGCGCGGTGTCGAGATCTATGACAGTTTCGCCGTGGGCGAGCTTGTCTTCGATGTCGCGTGCGGCATCGGCTCTCGCGGCGAGGGCGTCGATACTGCGGGTAACGGCACCCAGCGCGCCGATACCCTTGTAGGTGATCTGCTGCCTCTCTGCGTCGCTGCTGGGTTCGTGGTTTACGGCCGTAAACGTCTTGGAATCGTCCATGAGGCCCGAGAGAATATTCTTACGGGCCATTTGGTTTCCTCCGGACGGTCAAGCGGTTTACCGCGGTAAATCGGGGATAGTTCATTTGCGTCCCCATGCCTTGTGTATGAGCTCAGCAACCTCGCCATTCACCGCACTCATGGCCTCCATCGCGCGGTCATAGGTGGCACGGGTAAACTGGTTGCGCTCCACCTCATACAGGGTCTGGTTCGTCATCGCCGCATCCGAAATCGCCACGCTTCGAAGCATGGGATTGGTGAGCACGTGATTGCGGAACATGGAGCGCATGAAGGCAACCATCTGGGTCTGCGGGCCATCCTGCGGGTCGTAGCGGGTCACGAGATAACGAAGCCAGTCGAGATTCATGTTGCCGCCGGCGCCCTTCAGCGTGTTCAGCACTTCGCCCAACATTTGCAGGAACTGGCACATCGACATCACGTCGAGCATCTGCGGATGCACGGTGATGAGCACGGCGGTCGCGCCGCAGATTGCGCTCATCGTCAGGAAGCCAAGCTGGGGAGGGCAGTCGATGACGACGACATCATAGTCGTCGGCGACTGAGGACAGCGCCTCATCCAGGCGGGCAAAGAAGATGCGGCCGTAATCGCTGGTCTTGCCCTGTGCAAGAACGCGCGGTGTATCGTGCTCGAACTCCATCAGTTCGAGATTGCCGGGTACGAGGTCGAGATTGGGGAAATTGGTCTTGCGGATGATTTCCTTCAGCGGCCGCCGCTGGTCGTCGTAACGGATTGCCGCATAAAGCGTCTCGTTCTCGTCGACATCGAATTCCGGCTGGAAGCCGTGGATTGCCGAAAGCGAGGCTTGCGGGTCGAGGTCGACCGCAAGAACACGATGGCCGGTGAGCGCCAGATGCTGGGCGAGGTGGGCCGCACTGGTGGTCTTTCCGCTGCCGCCTTTGAAGTTCACCACGGCAATGACCTGCAGATGTTCGTTGCCCTTGCGGTGCGGAACGTAGCGGGTGCTGCCCCGGGCGTTCTGATCCAGGAACAACCGCATCTCGTCCATCTGCGCAGCAGTGTAGGATCTGCGGCCGGATGGCGTCACCTGGGGGAGGGGACCCTTGCTTTCGAGGGAGAGGTTGCGGAGATAGCCGCTCGTGACGCCGAGAAAGCGGGCAGCCTCCGCAAGCTGAAATTCGCGCAGGCCCTTCATGGCCCGGGGCGGAAACATTTCCAATCGATGCTGCTTCAGCTTGTCTGACAGTTCCTGAGCCTGGCCGATGATCAGCTGATCGACGTCAGAAATTGCTTTATCAATTGTGGGTGCCATGTTCATGGAAATCTCGAAAATGCGATTTAAACAGCGCGCAGGCTATGAAAGCGCATTTAGACGCCGATTCTCATTTTCTTGCAAGGCAATTAGGGTTAACAAGGAGTTAACGCTTTTCGTTGAGAGGCGCCCGAGGGCATTCTTGGCGTCATTGCCAGTTTCAGGAGTGTCTGGAGTCCGAGTATGAGCTGCGGAACCTAAGGGCGGGTTTTCTTCCGTAATGCCGCGAAGATTAACCATATCAGCGCATTAGCGGAGTGCCGCGGCGACTCCAAACCGGTCCAAATCGGATTCGGTAGGCACCGTTGATCTTACTCTACACCCCGTCGAAGTCCATCCATTAGCAGGCGAACAAGGCGCCGGGAACGTTCCCGCCATTCCGGGGAGTCGGGAATGGAGTAGATGCTGGAGAGCGCGTGGAGCAGATCGGTGCTGTTGACATCGCTCCGGATCAACCCCTTGGCGGCGGCGCTGTCGACCAGCTGCCGAAAGGCGCCGGAGATGAGCCCGGCGCTTTCGGCGAAAAGCTCGGAGTTGGAATTGAGCAGAACACGCAGGCTTTGCGCCATGCCGCGCTTTGCGGCAATGTAGCTGACGAAGCGGTTCATCCATTCTTCGAGCGCAACGTCGGCAGGATGTTCGGCCAGAAGTTCGCTTGCAGCTGTCGCGAGATTCTCAAGCTCCCGCCGATAGACGACCTCAACCAGATGCTCGCGGGTGGGAAAATGCCGGTAAAGCGTACCGATGCCAACGCCGGCGCGTCTGGCGATCTCCTCCAGCGAACCTTCGACGCCGTGATCGGCGAAGACGACGGCTGCAACGGCGATCAGCTTGTCGCGGTTGCGCAGCGCATCGGCTCGCATACGCCTTTCGGGCTTTGCGTCGTCTTCGCCTGCTTCCTTTCCACCCAAAAGCCTCTCCTGCAGATAAGGGCTTGACGCTGCCGCGCATGCCGCTAGTTTATTCGGAGGCGCCTCCGTTTAACTGGAGTGCCGTGCACTTGTTATCGCAGAAAGAGGCGAAATGTCATGTCTCGATTGCACAAGGCGCCGTAGGTGAACACGAACGCCGCAGCGTGTGGGGCCAGTCTTAGCTTTCGCAGGAGCTCCCCACTCAAGAGCGGCAACTTTTGATGACGATGCAATCCCTCCGGCGAGCCAGGAGAATACCATGACCCGGACAATCAATCTCAAGCTTGATATCAACGGCAAGTCTCACGAGTTAGCCGTCGAACCCCGTGTAACGCTACTCGATGCACTGCGTGAACATCTTGGGCTGACCGGCACAAAGAAGGGCTGCGATCAGGGCCAGTGCGGCGCCTGCACCTGTCATGTCGATGGCAAGCGGGTCCTTTCCTGCCTGACGCTTGCCGCGCAGGTCGAGGGCCGAGAGGTCACGACGATCGAAGGTCTTGCGGGCGAAAACGGTAACCTGCATCCGGTCCAGGCGGCCTTCATCGAACACGACGCCTTCCAGTGCGGCTATTGCACCCCGGGGCAGATTATGTCCGCCGTCGCCTGCATCCGCGAGGGTCATGCGGGTTCAGACGCGGAAATCCGCGAATACATGTCCGGCAATCTCTGTCGGTGCGGAGCCTATAACAGCATCGTTGCGGCGGTGCGCGAAGCGGTGGAGATAGCCTGATGAAAGACTTTTCCTATCTCCGTGCGTCCTCGGCCGATCAGGCGAGCGCGGCAGTCGCCCAGTCGGGTGCGATGTTCATCGCCGGCGGCACGACCCTGCTCGACCTCGCCAAATGCGGCGTGAGCAACCCCGAAACGGTCGTCGATATCACGCATCTTGCCGGCCTCGGCGGGATCACCGTGGATGCCGCCGGCGCCACGATCGGGGCGCTCGCCAAAATGAGCGACGTGGCCGACCACAAGGATATCCGCGCCGCTTTCCCGGCGGTGTCGGAGTCGCTGTCGCTTGCCGCATCCGCCCAGCTTCGCAACATGGCGACGATCGGCGGCAATCTTCTGCAGCGGACCCGCTGTTCCTATTTCCGCGAGCCGGGCGTCTTTGCCGCCTGCAACAAACGCAATCCCGATTCCGGCTGCTCGGCGATTGGCGGCGTGACCCGCAACCACGCGGTTCTCGGCACCAGCAAAGCCTGTATTGCGGCCTATCCCGGCGATCTCGCCGTGGCGCTCGTCGCTTTCGACGCAGTGGTCGAGTTGGGTCGTCGCAAGGTTGCTGTCGACGATTTCTTCCTCATACCCGGCGTTACACCGGACGAGGAAACGGCGCTTGAGCGCGGTGAGATCATCACCGCCATTACCATTCCAGCCTCGACTGCCGCTCGGAACTCGACCTATCTCAAAGTTCGCGACCGGCAGTCTTACGAGTTCGCCGCGGCAAGCGCCGCGGTCGGCCTTGAATTCGAGGCGGACGGTAAGACGGTACGTGATATTCGCGTCGGGCTTGGGGGCGTTGCGACAAAACCCTGGCGGGCACGCGCCGTCGAAAAAGAGCTCACCGGGAAGGTTCTCGACACGCAAGGCGTCGAGAGGGCGAGCCGGCTCGCCGTGGACGGCGCCGTCTCCTCTGGAGGCAACCACTACAAGATCGAACTTGCGCCGCGCGTCGTCGCCCGCGCCATCCTGACAATGGCCCAGAATATGGGAGCCCTCGCATGACCATCATGGAACCCCGCAAACGCGGCGACGCCTCCGACGGCATGATCGGCGGCCGTCAATCCCGCTTCGAAGGCGGCCTGAAGGTCACGGGTGCTGCGACCTATGCGCTGGAATATCCGGTCGAAGGACTGACCCATGCCGTCCTCGTTCAGAGCACCATTCCGGCCGGGCGCGTGGTCTCGATCGATGCCTCCGCCGCGCTTGCCGCGCCGGGTGTGCTGATGGTGCTGACGCCGGACGACGATTTTGGCATGACCGTCGCGACCGACTGGTTTGGCAACCGGCCGGAAAACCAGCCCTATATTCCGCTGCCGCGCGAGGTGCGGTTCAACGGCGAGACAATCGCAGCCGTGGTCGCGGAAAGCCGGGAACAGGCCTTCGAGGCCGCGAAGCTGGTGAGCGTCACCTATGAGGAAGCCCCTCATGTCGCGAGCCTCTTCGATCCGAGGGCGGGCGAAGGCACCGTGATGGATCACCTGAGTTCCGACTGGGGCGATGCCGAAGCCGCGCTTGCCACCGCACCCGTCCAGATCGAGGCGGAATACTCCACGCCCCGCGAGTATCACACCGCGATGGAGCCGCACGGATTGACGGTGAAATGGGACGGCGACCAGCTGACGGTCTGGGAGCCCAGCCAATGGTCACACGGCATGGCGCGTACCTATGCGGAATGGTTCAACATCCCCTATGAAAATGTCCGCCTTATCTCCCCCTTCATCGGCGGTGGTTTCGGCTCCAAGGGTGCGGTGCTCGCCTACGGCGCAGTGGCAGCCTTCGCGGCGAGAAAGCTCGGCCGGCCGGTGAAGCTTGCGGTCACCCGCCCGCAGAACTTCACCAGCTATGGCGGGCGCGCCGCGACGCGCCAGACGCTCAGGCTCGGTGCGACGGAGGATGGTATCCTTCAGGCCATCGTCCATCGCGGCGCGAGCGAAACGTCGACTTACGCTGTCTGGCCGGAGCAGACGGGTGCCGCGACGCCGATCCTCTACAAGGTCGAGAATTTCTCGTCGCAGCACCGCGTCGTGCCGGTCAATACCGTGACGCCCGGGGCGCTGCGCGGCCCCGGCAAGAACCCGAGCTCCTTCGGCATCGAAAGCGCCATGGAAGAGCTTGCCTACAAGCTCGGCATGGACCCGCTCGAACTTCGGTTGAAGAACGATGCCGATCACGACTACCAGTCCGGGAAGCCGTGGGCGACCCGCCGGCTCCGCGAAGCCTTGATCGAGGGCGCCGAAGCCTTCGGCTGGTCGAAGCGCAGTCATGCGCCGCGCTCCATGCGTGATGGTAAGACCCTGATCGGCTGGGGCATCGGCTGCGGCACGTTCCCGGTCATCCAGGCGCCGAGCGAGGCAATCATCCGCATTCTCAGGAATGGCCGCGTCGGGGTCGTCAGCGGAGCGATCGACATGGGGCAGGGGACCTATACCATCCTCGCCCAGACCGCGGCCGAGGTCTTCGGCATTCCGGTCGACCAGGTCGAGGTCCATCTCGGCGATTCCCGTCTGCCGGGTTCGGCGATCGCCGGCGGCTCGATGCTGGCGGGTTCCATCGTCGGCGCCGTGCACAAGGCGGCAACCGCCGCCCGTGACGAGCTGATCGGGCTGGCGCTCAGCGACGCAAAGTCGCCGCTGCGCGCGACCGGTGCCAACACGCTGACCTTCAGCGACGGGCGGATTGCCGCACCGCGCGGCGAAGGTCCGTCGCTCACCCTGCCGGAACTGATGGCAGCGCTCGGCCGCGACGAGATCGAAATCCGCCGGAACACGCTGCCGGATGGCGCCACCGCCCAGGAGCATCATCAGGCCTGGACGACGATGGCCAAGGTGCAGGGGCCGACAATGGGCGACTATTCTATGCACAGCTGGTGCGCTCATTTTGCCGAAGTGCGGGTGGATGAGGATTTCGGCACGGTGCGGGTTTCCCGCATGGTTTCGGCCTTCGACTGCGGCCGGCTCTACAATCCGCGGCTGGTGGAAAGCCAGTGGCGCGGCGGCATCATCATGGGCATCGGTCAGGCGCTTCTGGAGGAAGGCCTTGTCGACCTGCGCAACGGCCGCACCGTCAACAACAACATGGGTGATTATCTGGTGCCGACCAATTCGGACGTGCCGGATATCCAGGTGATCTCGGTCGGCGTACCGGATTACAATGCCTCGGCATTGGGCGGCAAGGGCGTCGGCGAAGTCGGCATCGTCGGTGTCGCGCCAGCAATCGCCAACGCTGTCTTTCACGCAACCGGCAAACGAATCCGGGAATTGCCGATCACGCTGGAAAAGCTGATCTGACGGTTGAGCGCGGAAGACTTGCATTCAGGCGTTATCCCTTCTCCGGCTATGGCCGGGGAAGGCTCTCCCGCTCCGGGGCCGAGCCAGGGTGAGATCGTGCGGCGCGCACTCTTACGCTCCGGACGGGCTCGCTACACGGATCAACTGCATAAAAAATGGGCTGGCGTACCGATCCTGCGAAAACAGGCCTGTAATTGACGCGCAGGTTGCGATAAAGGCTGTTTACGCGACCGCCGCCGAAAACTAGCCCCCAGGCTCCGATCGCCAAAATCATCTTATGTAAAGCAATGGCGGCATGGCGTTGAACCGGCCGCAGGAGAAATGCTTATGGCCGTGTTGAGCGAGAATGCGCCCCGTTTCGAGAAGACGACGATGTCGATCCTTGTGGCCGTCAGCTTCTGCCACATGCTGAACGATATCATGCAGTCGCTGCTTGCTTCGCTCTACCCGCTCTTCAAGGCGAACTACGATCTCGACTTCGTCCAGATCGGCCTATTGACGATGACGTTCCAGGTGACGGCTTCGCTGCTGCAGCCGATGGTCGGCATCGTGACCGACCGCTGGCCGATGCCCTATTCGCTGCCGGTCGGCATGGCGAGCACCTTCTGCGGTCTCGTGCTGCTTGGCAATGCCGGAAGCTTCGAACTGCTGCTGGTCGCCGCCAGCCTGATCGGCTTCGGTTCGGCTGTCTTCCATCCGGAATCCTCGCGCGTCGCGCGGCTTGCGTCCGGCGGCCGCCACGGCTTCGCGCAGTCCTTCTTCCAGGTCGGGGGCAATGCCGGACAGGCAATCGGTCCGCTGCTGGCCGCCTTCATCGTGCTGCCGCTCGGCCAGCACAGCGTTTCCTGGCTCGCCGTCATCGCCGTCGTCGGCATGATCGTGCTTGCGCGCGTCGGCAACTGGTACATAAGCCACCGCCGCCAGAACGCCGGCAGGCCGGCCGTCAGCCGCGCCCTGCCGCTGCCGAAGAGCCGGGTCGTCTGGACGCTGCTGATCCTCGTGCTGCTGACTGCGACGAAGAATGTCTACATGGCCAGCATGTCGAGCTACTTCACCTTCTACGTCATCGAGAAGTTCCAGCTGAGCGTCCAGTCGGCGCAGGTCATGCTGTTCCTCTTCCTGGGTTCGGTCGCCGTCGGCACCTTCCTCGGCGGGCCGATCGGCGACAGGTTCGGGGCGCGCTTCGTCATCTGGTTCTCGATCCTCGGCGTCATTCCCTTCGCGTTGCTGCTGCCCTATGCGAATTTCTTTTGGACCTGCGTGCTCAGCGTCGTCATCGGCCTGATCTTCGCCTCCGCCTTCTCGGCGATCGTCGTCTTCGCACAGGAGTTGGTGCCCGGCCGCGTCGGGCTCATTGCCGGCGTGTTCTTCGGCTTCGCCTTCGGCGCGGGCGGCCTCGGCGCTGCCTTCCTCGGCGATTTCGCCGACAGCCACGGCATCGCCTTCGTCTACAAGATCTGCTCGTATCTGCCGCTGCTCGGCCTGTTCACGATCTTCCTGCCGCGCATTCCGAGGTACCGGGTGGCGTGACGCGCCGCCACGCGTGAATTATCCTAAGGCCCTATCGCGCGGCATGCTCTTCCAGTGATAGCGTGCGGCGCAAGGAAATGCCGGAGGATGACATGACCAAGAAGACGCTCGCGGATTGGGCCGCACTCGCCGAAAAGGAGATTGGCGGCTCGCAGGAGAAGCTGACCTGGCATACGCCCGAGGGCATTGTCGTCAAGCCGCTCTATACCGCCGCCGATCTCGAAGGAGTGAGCGATCTCGATTCCCTTCCGGGATTTGCGCCCTTCACTCGCGGGCCGCGAGCGACGATGTATGCCGGCAGACCCTGGACAATCCGGCAATATGCAGGCTTCTCGACGGCCGAGGACTCCAACGCCTTTTACCGCCGTAACCTCGCTGCCGGTCAGAGGGGTCTATCGGTCGCTTTCGATCTCGCCACTCACCGCGGCTATGACAGCGATCATCCGCGCGTCATCGGCGACGTCGGCAAGGCAGGAGTCGCAATCGACTCGGTCGAGGACATGAAGATCCTCTTCGACGGCATTCCGCTGGATGAAATGTCGGTATCGATGACCATGAACGGTGCCGTGATCCCGATCCTCGCCTCCTTCATCGTCGCGGGCGAGGAGCAGGGCGTTTCGCCGGCCGAGCTTTCCGGAACCATTCAGAACGACATTCTGAAGGAGTTCATGGTCCGCAACACCTATATCTATCCGCCAGAACCTTCGATGCGGATCGTCGCCGACATCATCGAATATACGGCGAAGGAAATGCCGAAGTTCAATTCGATTTCGATTTCCGGCTACCACATGCAGGAGGCCGGCGCGACCTTGGTGCAGGAGCTTGCCTTCACGCTCGCCGACGGCCGGGAATATGTCCGTGCCGCAATCGCCAAGGGCCTCAACGTCGACGATTTCGCCGGACGGCTGTCCTTCTTCTTCGCGACCGGCATGAACTTTTTCATGGAAGCCGCGAAACTGCGCGCCGCACGGCTGCTCTGGGCGCGGATCATGGAAGAGTTCGAACCGAAAAAGGCGTCCTCGCTGATGCTGCGGACCCATTGCCAGACGTCGGGCGTGTCGCTGCAGGAGCAGGATCCTTACAACAATATCATCCGGACCGCCTTCGAGGCGATGTCGGCGGTTCTCGGTGGCACCCAGTCGCTGCACACCAATTCCTTCGACGAGGCGATCGCACTGCCGACAGAGTTTTCGGCCCGCATCGCCCGCAACACCCAGCTCATCCTGCAGCACGAGACAGGGGTCACCAAAGTCGTCGATCCTTTAGCCGGCTCTTATTATGTCGAACACCTGACGAACGACCTTGCCGAAAAGGCATGGGCGCTGATCGAGCAGGTCGAAGCGCTTGGCGGCATGACGCGCGCCATCAAAGACGGCCTGCCGAAGCGGCTGATCGAGGAAGCGGCCGCACGGCGGCAGGCTGCGGTGGACAAGGGCGACGAGGTGATCGTCGGGGTCAACAAATACCGGCTCGAGAATGAACACCCGATCGATATTCTCGAGATCGACAACAGCGCGGTGCGAAGCGCGCAGATAAAAAGGCTCGAGGAAACAAAGCGGCGACGCGACAGCGCCGCGGTTGCACAGACACTTAGCACGCTTTCAGAGGTTGCGCGGAGCGGCCAAGGCAATCTGCTGGCTGCGGCGGTCGAGGCAGCGCGGGCGCGCGCCACCGTCGGTGAAATCTCCGATGCAATGCGTAAGGCCTTCGGCGATCACGTCGCCACACCCGAGGTCATCAAGGACGTCTATGGCGAGGCCTATCGCGACGAGCCGGAACTCGCCGTATTGAAAAGCCGGATGTCGGAGGTAACCGGCGCGCTTGGGCGCAAGCCAAAGATCATGGTCGCCAAACTCGGCCAGGACGGCCACGACCGAGGCGCGAAGGTGATCGCGTCGGCTTTCGGGGACATAGGCTTCGACGTGCTTGCCGGTCCGCTGTTCCAGACGCCGGAGGAGGCGGCCCGGATGGCGATCGGAGAAAACGTCAATGTCATTGGCGTCTCATCGCTTGCGGCCGGCCACAAGACACTGCTGCCGCAGCTCGTCGAAGCGTTGCGAGCAAACGGCGGTGGAGATGTCATCGTCATCTGCGGCGGCGTTATCCCACGGCAGGATTATCAGTTTCTGGCCGAAAACGGCGTTTCCGCCATCTTCGGGCCGGGAACCCATGTGCTCGACGCGGCAAACTCGGTGCTCGATCTGCTTCAGGGCATCAGGCGAAACACCTGAAGCCGCCGGCAGCTCAGGGCGCCGGCTGTCCGCCGAAGAATGTGAAATAGCCCCAGGCGGCGCCGAACAGAATAAGGATGGTCAGTACCACGAGAAGCTTTCGCAACGCCGGATTCGGCTTGCGGGGCGGCTTCGGCCTTTGAAATTTGATGACGTTATCATCCATCAAGGCGTCCTAACCTGATTGCGCCGCTGAGGACATTTGGCGCCTGGCATAATCAAAGCAGGCCCCGCTTGGCGAGGTTCGCCATCAATGCCGAAATGCCGAACGTCCATGGCGGGCATTCGGTCGAGAGCCGAACGGTATTGACGAGCGATCCGAGACCGGCGGAAGAAATCTCGACCACATCGCCGACCTTGTGCGTGAAGCCCTGATTGGGAGCGTCCCGATCTTGTGTCGGTGCAAAAAGCGTACCGAGGAACAGCATGAAGCCATCTGGATACTGGTGGTGCGCTCCACAGGTCTGCTTGACGAGATCGCTCGGGTCGCGGCTGATCTTCGACATTGAGCTCTTGCCGTGAAGCACGAACCCGTCCTGGCCGGTGACCTTCAGATCAAGCTCGGCCTTGCGCACGTCGTCAAGGCCATAGCTCGCGTCGAACAGGCGCAGGAGGGGACCGATGGAGCAGGAGGCGTTATTGTCCTTCGCCTTGCCGAGCAGCAGTGCGGAACGGCCCTCGACATCGCGCAGGTTGACATCGTTGCCGAGCGTTGCGCCCTTGATCTCGCCGCGGCTGTTGACCGCGAGCACGATCTCGGGCTCCGGGTTGTTCCAGGTGGAGATCGGATGCAGGCCGACATCGGCACCCCAGCCGACGGAGGAGAGCACCGGCGACTTCGTGAAGACTTCGGCGTCCGGTCCGATGCCGACTTCGAGATATTGTGACCACATCCCCTCATCGATCAGCGCCTGCTTGACTTTGGCCGCTTGCGGCGAGCCCGCCTTGATATTGGCAAGGCTGCCGCCGATCAGCACGCCGACGCGGTCGCGGATCGAGGCCGCGCGATCGGGATTGCCTGCAGCCTTCTCCTCGATCACGCGCTCGATCATCGATTGTGCAAAGGTCACCCCGCAGGCCTTCACAGCCTGAAGATCGACCGGCGCCAGAAAATAGGGTTTTGAAGCGTCAGGACTGCCGGTGCTGTTTGCCGCAATCGCGTCAACGGAGCCGAGCGTCTTGCCCTTGGCCTCACGAACGAAAGCTGCCGGATCGGCTTTCTCCAAAAGCGCACTCAATGTCGGCGCTTCCCTAGATGTGATGTCGACGATCTGTCCATCCCGAAGCGTGATGATCGCGGGGCCAGCCGCCTCCGGGTTCCAGGCGCGGCCAACAAACAAGCCACCTGATGAGGCGGGGTCGAGAAGCTGGGACATGATAACCTCCATCGCGATCGAACTTCTACAGATGATCCTTATCTTGCCGCCTTCGGCAGCGCGCGATATCGATCACATCTCTCCCGGCGGGGCAAGCTCAAACCGCGACGGGAACGACGGTCGCGGGACTCTATGCTGTTCGGCATCGGCCGCAGAGGCTACCGCCGCGCAGCCCAGGCCAGGCCGCGGCGAAGGATGAGAGGCATGTATGGATGGTCGAACTCGGCTGCAGCATGGCCAAGCGCGGAATAGAAGACGCGGCCTACGCCGAAATGGCGTTTGAACACGACAGGCATCACGACATTGCGGGTCGCAGCGTCGTGTTCGCCGGTAAACGTCGTTGTTGCGAGGATTTCGACGGAGGGATCGTAGTGCAGGTAGTACTGCTCCGAGCGATAGTCGAAATCCGGTATGCCATGCATCAAGGGGTCGTTTTGCCGGCTGACGTTCACGCGGAAGTCGATGATGTTACCCGGATGTGAAACCCAGGTGACCCCGGAGACATAGCGGAAGGGGGCGCTTTCCTTGAAAGAAGTAGCAAGCGCGCCATGGTGGCCGCCGAGACCAAGGCCGCCGCGAACGGCTTCCGCCAAAGCATCCGCGTGGGCCTTCTCCAGCTTTTCGCCGGTAATGATCGGAACGACGAGATCCGCCTTCGCGATCACCGGCGAGCCGAAGATGTCGAGATCGCTGGTCACGTCAACGGAAAATCGGTCTTCGCGCAGCAGCTCGCCGACGACGGCCGCGCATTGCTCCGGCTCGTGACCCTGCCAGCCGCCCCAGACGATGATCGCTTTGCGCATGCTCTGTCTCCCTATGCGGATGCCGCAGGATTTCGTAGCACAGTGGCGTTGCGGCCACTCAAACCAGATAACGCCCGTGGTCGAGGATCGCAAGCGAACGCGCCGGTGCGCCGACACGCGGATGGGGTTGACGGCGGCAAGGCATGGCTGTCAGCTCCCGCGTTATCTGTGGGAGGAGTCTGCATGCTAAAATCTTTCGAACATATCGGCATGACGGTGAGCGACATGGATCGCGCCATCGGATTCTATTGTGGCGTGCTTGGCCTTCGCCTGCATTTGCGCAAGGTGATGCCGGACGGCTCGCACGTGGCGTTCCTCGACGCCGGGGGCGGCATGCTGGAAATGTTCGCGCCTCTCCATGGGGCAGCACGCGCGACGGACGTGCCGGAAGGGGTGGCCGGTCTACGCCACCTGACGTTTCTGTTCGGCAGCGTCGACGAAACCTTTGCGAAGCTTGAAGCGGCGGGCGTTGAGGTAAAAGAGCGCCCGCGTCTCGCTTACAATTCAGAAGTTCTGCACAAGGTCGCTTTTCTGCGCGATCCCGATGGCATCCTTATTGAGCTTGCCGAGAGGAAGGACTGAAGCAAAGGTGGTTTTCTTCGACGCGGCCTAGAAGCAGTTCGCTTCAAAATTCTCTTGAGGAAGTAACCACTCCGTAAGCGAAATCTCGTAGCTTTTAATCATGCTATTTACGTTTCGGGTTGGGGCGTCATGGTTCGTAATAAGGAAGATTGGATCAGCCAGCGGGCGTACGCCATTTGGGAGGCCGAAGGGCGCCCCTATGGACGCGACGGGGAGAATTGGGGCCAAGCGGCCGCCGAATTCGAACAGCTCGAGATGACAAGGGCTTCTCCCGATGGGACCGACCTCATCGACAGGTTGCGTGCCAGCGGCCGCCTCATGCGCGTCAGTGATAATGACGCGGTTTGCACTGCGGGCGCTGTCCGGAAACCGCTCCGTCACATGGCCAAGCGCTAGCGATACGCTGCGCGCGGTCTGTGAGAAAAACCCCGCCCGTCCGTGTATCGGCGTGCGCTGTCCTTCTCTGGAAGGGGCAAGGCGGCACAAATAAACCGCGCCGGCCAATCGCCCGGTCTGCGTCGCAATAGTGGGAGGGCGACGGGAGCGAGTTTAGCCGATCTCGCGGCTAATGCTGCGCTTTGTGTTCGGAAGCCAAGGCCAGGATCAGGTCGTCTGCCGCGTCGGCTATGGCCATTGCTACTTCCGCAGCCTCATAACCTTGAGCTTGGGCGGAGCGGATAATTTCCAGAAGTCTCGGCTCGAACACGGCTCGCGTGTGAAGGAGCCGCTTAGTAAACTTGACATTGTCAAAATTGGTATCGAGTAGGTGCATCGGATTTAAACCCTCGCGAAGACTAACGCGAGTGTGTACCGAAGATACGTTGCAATCAAGCCCTTGATTAACGATTCGTAAAGTTACGTCAATTGGCGCCATCTTTTTACCCACAGAAATTATTATAAAGCGAAAGCTGAACCTAAAGCCAAAAACCAATCAATATTAAGTACATACTTCAGGCGAACTCTATACGTTTTTATTATTGACATTGGCGATTGTCTTTTTTCGTACAGCGTTATTTTTGTACCACAGCTGAACGACCAAGGTGGTCACAAAATGACTTCAAGTACGTTACATCTCAGCCCGATATCTTTTTTTGAACGCGCTATTTACCGCTTCGGTTGAGATTTCATCCGATAAATACAACAAGACAAAGGCAGAAGTTCATTCCATGGCAACCAAATGACATCGATCAACTTCGTTATCATTTTCGATAAGGGCATGTAGGTCGACGCGACGCTGAGCTCGCGTTAAACGCGAAGCGTACCGGAGCGCTCAAGCAGAATGCGAGGCGCTGTGCGTGATGTGGTCAGTATAGATCAGATCCATGCTCTCGATATTACGATACCCAGCATCCCAGCCCACGTAAGCAGAGAAGCTGCAGTTATTGCCAGGAAGCATTTAAGACGGAGTGTCATCGGCCTCTCTTTCCAAAGCCATGTCAGCTTGTGCTTCAAAGCTTGTGCAGGGCGTATGCGGTAGAGATAGAATTCTCCCGTTATTCATTGAGCGATAGGCGACGGAAAGGGCCGAGCGGCAAATGTCCTTGGTTTTTTCAAGAATCTTCCATAGGCTGTTCAAAGTTTGTAATGGGTCGAATTTGAAACGAGCGATATGCTGCGGGCTGCTAGGCGACTTCTATCGAAAGTGCAGACTGGCAAGCAGCGACGGGGCTCCACACGTTCGCATCTCAGTTTTGACAGCAAGGATTATGCGGCCGTTTACGCAGTCGGGGACATCCACGGTTGCTATGAACAGCTACGTGCGGCCTACGCAGCAATTGAGAAAGACGCTGCTGTCATCGGTGGCCGGTCGCTCGTGATCTTCCTCGGCGACTATGTAGACCGCGGATTGCACTCCAAGTCTGTCATGAATTTTCTGTGCAGTCGGTCCAGCTCGTCATTCGAGTCCGTTTTCCTGTGTGGAAATCACGACGAGGAATTTCTTCAGTTTTGCCTCAATCCATCCCGAAAGCTAGCCTGGCTGGATTTCGGCGGTCGGGAAACGCTCATGTCCTACGGGATTGATGCAGATCATATTTTAAAGTCTGCCGGTGGCGCACAAGGTCTTGCCCAAGCTGTCCGGCAGGTCATTCCTGATCAGCATATCGAATTCCTCAAGGGTCTACCCATCCTCGCAAGAGTTGACGATGTCGTCTTCGTTCACGCCGGCATTCGGCCATCGGTACCGCTCAACGAGCAAAGCGATTACGACCTGACGTGGATACGAGAGCCGTTTCTCTCGAAGGGCCCGGGCTTCGAGTTTACGGTGGTGCACGGTCATACGGTAACCATGGAGCCGAGTTTCGGCCGTCAGCGTATCGGCATTGACACGGGGGTCTATGAAACAGGTCGCCTTACGGTGCTCAAGCTGTTAAATGGCAAAGTTTCATTCGTTGACACGAACAGGGTGTCCTCATAGAGCCGACGCTGTCGGTTCTTACCGCCCGTCTCGCCGACGCTCGGCGGTTGCGGCGCTCGCCGGAATGGCAATCTGCATTGCACCCTGGGAACTCAAAAGCTCTGCCGTCAACCATTTGCTAGGAAGTCCCCCATACAGTGCCGCTGCCAGAGGGCAGGATACGACATGACTGTACGGCTCAAATCCTTGATCGCATTGGCGGCTCTTTCGATAGCAATCTGGGCTGGCGCCATTGCGGCGGCGCGATGGGCTTATTTTAAGTATAGCGATGAGCGCATCAGCCAGCGATACACGGCCAGCAAGCGATAATTAGGTATTGCCGAAATGATGTCTGTAGATTCCTTCTGTGGATAAAAGGTTATTTTAGTATATGTAAAGTCAATTAATATTGATTAAGATTTGGATTGTTGCTACATTTCTAGCGGGTCGGGGCCCTAGAAGCCAATATGTTATTCCCCGAGGGCTCGTCTACACCCCGGCGGGCCCTTTATATTGACGCGGCCTCAGTGCGGATCGAGAAGTTTTGCTTAGTAGTTTCTGGCTTACCTGAAGCCGGAGTGGCTCAACCACTCTCTATCGCGAAGCGGATGTTTGTATGCCAGGTCGTGAAAGGACTTCGAAAAGTCAGGCCTTGGCAGAAGCCTAGATCACGGGCGCTCACAACCGCATGCTCACACCCAACGATTTGCCTTGAACTTGGTCAGCCTCTCAGGAAACCGCGATTCCGCTCGCCGGGCCGAGCCTCACTGGGCAAGCAGTTCAGCTTTTACCTTAACTTGGTCTCCCGGCTGCAGGAGGGTGTTTTCCTCGGCCTCGACCTCCTTGAATTGACCCTTCACCTCTCGCACGATCGCGTAGCTAAGGTTCGCCCCCTGGATATTGGGATCGAAACGCGAGGCATCGACGGACTGCTCAAGCGCTTCGGACACCAGGCCTTTGTTCGTTGCAATCTGAAGATTGACTTTGTCAATTTCATCTTCGGTATCCTGCAGTTCCTGAGCGAGCTGGGCGCTACGGTCGTTGCGCAGCGTAATCTCGTCCTGGTCGGCCCTGCTTATGTCCTGTTTGGCACGAAGCGAACTTGTGTCGATGTCGAGCAGCGTCGACTCAATGTCGGACGCACGCTGTTCTGATGCCAGCTTGCGCGCACTGAGCGCCAGTCCACGTTCGGCCAGGTCCTCGACCTTGTTTAGATCCTCCCTCGCCAATTCAAGCTGACGCGTCTGGCTCTCGGTCTTCTTCTGCAGCGAAACAATCTCGCTCGAGAGCAACTTCTTCAGATTATCCAAAGCTTCGAGCTGCAGCGCCAGCCGCTTCTTTCGGGAGTCCATGAGTGCGGCTTCGCTCTCAAGCAGTGTTTTTGCATCTGGAAAGTCTTTGAGCTCCTTCGGAGGCGTGATGACATCCTGGTTGGCGATTTCCGCCTGAAGCCGCGCGCGGCGGGCCAAGAGACGGCCCTTCTGCGCCATGTCGACGGAAACCTCGCCCTTGGCGGAAATGAGGTCCCGCCCAAACCGGCCATCCGTGCGGCGCAGTCCCCCAGCCAGTGTCATGGCTTTAGACAAAGTCAGCTTTGGGGTGAACGGATACTCCCCGGGCTTCTCGACATCGCCGGAGACGAAGATGGGGCGGAACTCAGCCAATTCGACGGAGGCGGAAGGCCGGTTCTTGAGACCGAAGAGAATTTCGAGACCGCTCCCGATATCCTCGGCAATCGCGCTGGTGGGCCGGCCAGCTGCCGGCACCTCGCCGAGGAATGGGAGAGACAACGCACCGGATGGACCAACGGTATAAACGCCCGCCACCGAAGACCAGTCACGGATCGTGCCTTCCGCTGTCTGCCATTCGGCCACGCGGATCGTGACCTTGTCCATAACCCCGAGGACGTAATCATCTGCTCCCCACACCTGCGGCATGGTCATGACCATTGCAGCACATGCCAGCAAAACACGTTTCCGCGTGGCGTTCAGACTCTGGGAAAGACTTGCTCTCATGTCCGGAACTCCGCTACCAAAATAAAGGCTGCCTCGATCTAATTTATGGATACGTCCATTCACTAGGTGTGCACAGTATTTCCATCTATTTATCGATGCGCGCTACTCTATTCTGGCGCAAAAAAGCTAAAATGCAACGATTAATGTATTTGGCATATATCTCATAACGTAAAGTACAATGATTTTGGCCGTCAATTTTTCCAAATAGACAAGACTATTGTTTGCAGGAAGGCGTTGAATATTTGCTTGCCGCGTGTACATCATCCGGGTCTATTGATAATGCTTGGATTATCCTGGGGCGCGCAAGGAATTGGATCTTCGGTGGGTCTGAAGCGACCGTCACCAAGCTCGGAGGACGGCTACACCGTTGCCGGGTGATCGCCGTGATGGGTGTGCAGTATTGGCGCCTGATATACGAAAATGTGCTAGGCACGCGAGCAGTGCGCTAGCGCTATGCGCCGCCTTTGGCTGCCCTGTAGGAGGCTATCGGGACGTCTCAATTGCGATGAAGAAGCGCGCCGTAGCCGCAATCCTCGCCTTCGGATGGGCCAGATTGCCGCCACTTCCAAGCAATGTCGCGATATCCGTGTTGAACAGCGCCGCGACCTGCTGAATATGGTCGGCCTCACGCTGCCATGCGCCGCGCCGGATCAGTCGCCGCCACTTCGAATAATACCGCTTCTCGGCCGCTCGGCTGCAGCGGACTTGGAAGTACTCCGCGTAGAGAGCACGCTCGATTGCCTCGGCGCTGCTTTCGGCCTGCAGCGCCACGCCTGCACTCTCAAGGAGCAACCTGCAGGCACTGAGGCACCGGAAAAGATCGGACGCGTCCCTGAATGGGCGGTCCCAATGCCGGCTCGGGAGGGATTCGCTTTGCGAGAGCCGGGTATAGCCGCTGACAAACCAGGCGGCGGTTTGGGCTTCAGCTTGCCCGAAAGCCTCCGGCGGGCGCCCGACTATATCGGCAAGCTCATCGAGCAGAACGGATTTCTGCCCGTCGCGCGTTCGCAGCGCATTATGCCCGCGTATCAGCTCTGCGAATAGATCGAGTTTCTCGTTAGACTTCATGGGAACCAAACTGCGGCGCAATCGACGGAACCGCCACGCGGGTTTATCCTGCTATCATTGGCAGGTTTAAATGTTAATACACAAGCTCCCGGATTCTGAGTTCACAGAAATTCTGCAGCGGCAACACGCAAGATGAACGTCTAGCCGATTTCCGCGATACTATCGCTTTGCGTATCGAAACAAGAAAGCCCAGGGCCGACGGCTCCTGGGCTGTCTATTAGTCTTGCGGGGTTGCCGTTGCTCTAGAAGCCGCTGCCGCCTCGAATTTCGTTAATGATCGTCCCGACGATAATCTTGATGTCAAACCACAGACTGAAGTTTTCTATGTAATAAAGGTCGCTCACGATACGGGCGCGCGCTTTGCATGGCCGGACTGTCGGTCCGCGCAGCCCCCTGAGCTGGGCCAATCCCGTGATGCCCGGCCGAACAGCGTGGCGGCGATGATATTCCGGAACGAGTTCCTCATAGAGCCGCCCGGCCGCCAGCATGTTGATTGCGTGGCATCGCGGACCAACGAGCGACATGTCCCCGCGAAAGACGTTCAAAAGTTGCGGCAACTCGTCGATGTTCGTCCGCCGTAGGATTGCGCCCACACGCGTCAGCCGCGGATCATTGGCAACCGTCTGAGTGACGCCGCTCCTGTCGCAGCTATCGGCGCGCATGGACCGAAATTTCAGGACTTCGATCTGTCGTCCGTTCAGTCCCCATCTCATCTGCCTGAAAAACACTGGTCCAGGATTATCGAGCCTGAGGACCAATGCGATCAAAAGAAAAGCGGGTAGTAAAACAAGTAGTGCCGCTGCCGATACTACAATATCGAGAAGCCGCTTGACCCCAAGCTGAAAGCGCTTCTTTGGCGCAAACGCAGCGACATTCTGAGGCAGAATGAAGGGCCGCGCGACCCCGACAAAGGTCGCGCCCTTCCCCTCTTCACGCTTCAACGGCACTGCGACGCCGACGACGCGGTGTGCGAACTCCATGACTATCCCCAATGCGTGATAGAAAAAAGCATAGCAACACTTGTTCAAAAGTAAATAGCTTGCTTAATGATTAGTTAAAAATTGGTCTAAAGCGCTTCTAGACTGGATTGTGGCACTGAAATATGGACGTCTTGATAGGATAGTTCACGAGAGAAGCACAAACATTACCAGATACGCGTCACAGAAGTGTTACATGATCGGCAAAATCTAGCTTTTGTGATCTACTTAAAACGATAAATGCATTGATTGGCTAAATATTTTATCATCCTGCTTGATAATCATTTTTGATGAGCCATCTGGATGATGCCGCAGCTCTCCGGCTGAGTTATCGGCGCCGCCATCATCCGGAGGCGTTACAATCAATCACCTAAAGCGGACTGTATCCTTAGAAATTTGGATAAGAAAAATATTACTTGATGCTCAGGTAATACTTGTTTAGGATTTCGAGGGTGGAGAAAATAACGAACTGAGATAGCAAATGTACCCGCAATGCTTGCTGCGTTGCATTGGCGAAGTCGTGTGTTGAAGGGCGTCGCATGAAGTTTGGTACGAGTGGTGTTCGGGGCCTTGTCGAAGACTTGCTTGACGGCGGCGCCTATATCTACGCCACTGGTTTTGCGAGACATATGCTCAATCGGGGCGATCTAGGCGCCGGCGACGAAGTTCTCGTTGGCCAGGACTATCGCCAATCAAGTCCGGAAATCGCGAATATCTGCGATGCCGCGCTTCGGGCCGAGGGTCTGATTCCAATCCATTGTGGAGCGGTTCCGACACCGGCGCTGGCACTGTTTGCCGCTGAACTGGGGGCGCCCGCGCTTATGATCACAGGCTCGCATATCCCTGCGGACCGTAACGGCATCAAGTTCTACCGCCCGGACGGAGAGATCGATAAGTCCGACGAGGCGGCGATTGGCGATGAAGCGGCACGGGTGGAACTCCCGCGCGGAGCACTTTCGCCTGTAAGTAACCTGCGCGCTGCCGAAGCGTGTACGTCGTTGTTCGCCGCGCGGAACCGCGATCTTTTGCCGCCGGGCGCTCTGACCGGATTGAAAATCGGCGTCTACCAGCACAGTACCGTTGCGCGCGACCTGCTTGTTGATGTGCTGTCCTCTTACGGCGCCACGGTGGTCCCCCTTGGCCGTTTCGAAAGCTTCATTCCGGTCGATACCGAAGCGCTCTCTCCGCACACACTGACGCTTCTGAGAGAGTGGGTCAGTAGCCTAGAGCTGGACGCGATCGTATCGGCTGACGGCGACGGCGATCGGCCGCTTGTTGCCGACGAAGACGGAACTCCTTTGCGCGGTGATCTGCTAGGGATCGTTGCCGCGAGATTCCTTGGTGCAACAACGGTCGTTACACCTGTTACCTCCAATTCCGGCATCGAGAATGCTCGGGACCTGCGCGTCGTGCGCACTCGCGTCGGGTCGCCTTATGTAATTGCCGAGATGGACGAGGCCGTGCGTGCCGGCGACGGGAATGTCGTCGGTTTCGAGGCGAATGGCGGCTTCCTGACTGCCAGTCCGTTTATCGCCAACGGCCGCCCTTTCAAACCGCTTCCGACGCGCGACAGCTTTGTCCCAATTCTGGCTGCTCTAAACCTCATGGCCTGCCGGCAGATAAAGCTTTCCGAAATAGGTGATCAGTTCGAGTTCTTCGTCGCCAAGGCCGACCGCTTGGAAAATTTTCCGACGGAGACCAGCGACGCACTGATGCGTCACCTGCGTTCGTCAGATGACGCCATTAGTGCTTTTCTTGCCCCGCTTGGATCCAGCGTAGGCAAAAGCGACGTCGATGGCCTGCGGATAACCCTGGCGGGCGGCGACGTCATTCATTTCAGGCCGTCAGGCAACGCGCCGGAAATGCGCTGTTACGTTGAGAGTAAGACCGACCGTGGGGCCGACGCCTTGTTAAGCCGTGGCCTGGATATCATACGAAACTGGGCTGAAGGGCGCGCGGGACACGCCCGAATGTGACGCATTCTCACTCGTCTCCAGGGATCAAACCTCGAAGGAAATGCAATGTCAGCAAGAGTCGTGCCCGTGATCATGGCAGGCGGCAAGGGAACCAGGTTATGGCCACTCTCCCGCTCCAGTGCACCAAAGCAGTTCATTCGTTTCATCGGCGATCAAACGCTCTTCCAGGATACGCTCGCAAGGCTCGCCGACGGCGCACTTTTCGAGGCGCCCGTCGTTGTGACCAACGAGGAATTCCGCTTCCTGGTCGCCGAACAGGCGCGCGAAAAGGGGGTTAAGTTGTCGGCTGTTCTTCTGGAGCCCGTCGCGCGTAACACAGCGCCGGCGGTCGCCGCAGCCGCCTGCCTGATCGCCGAAGAGTATGGCGAGGACGTCATTATCCAGGTACTCGCTTCCGATCACGAGATCGTAGCCGACGAGAGCTATTTCGACGCCATCAAGCTTGCGCGCGAGGCGGCGGCGGACGGCATGCTCGTTACCTTCGGCATCGCGCCGACCACGCCGGCGACAGGCTACGGCTACATCGAGACGGGTGAGACACTGCCCTCCGGTGCCCACAGGGTCAGGACCTTTGTGGAAAAGCCATCCGCCGAGGAGGCGGAGAGGTTGCTGGCTGCCGGGCGCTTCCTGTGGAATTCAGGAATATTCATGCTCCCTGTGGGCAAGCTGCTTGCAGAGTATCGCAGGTTTGCTCCGGACGTTCTCCGTAATGCCGAGGCAGCCGTCAAGAAGGCCGTGCGAGACCTTGATTTCACACGGCTTGACGCTCAGAGCTTTGCGCAGTGCCCGGACATCTCGATCGACTACGCGATCATGGAGAAGACGGAAAACGCGGCGGTCGTGCCCGCCCGGTTCAGCTGGTCGGACCTTGGAAGCTGGGATTCCGTCTGGAAAAGCGGCAAGCGGGATGCCGAGGGTAATCTGGCGGCCGCCAACACCACGCTGGTCAACACCAGGAATTCGCTGGTCATGACCCATGGTGTGCATCTCGCCGTGCAGGGACTTGAAGACGTTGCCGTCATAGCCAGCGAGGACGCCGTCTATGTGGGCCGGCTGAAGGACAGCCAGAATGTCGGCAGCCTGGTCAAGACGCTCGCCGCAAAGTCGCCCACCGCCAAGCTCACCGAGACCCATCCGACCTCATACAGACCTTGGGGAGGATATACGTCGGTGTTGAACGGCGAGCGGTTCCAGGTCAAGCGCATCTTCGTCACGCCAGGCAAGAAGCTCTCGCTGCAGCGACACCATCACCGCTCCGAGCACTGGATCGTCGTAAAGGGTACCGCAGAAGTGACGATCGGCGAGGAGATCAAGATGCTGAGAGAAAACGAGTCCGTATACATCCCCCTCGGTGAAGTGCACCGTCTCGCCAACCCGGGCAAGATCCTGCTTGAGCTCATCGAAGTGCAGACAGGCTCCTATCTCGGTGAGGACGATATCATCCGCATTGTCGATGAGTTCGGCCGCCAGTAGCGGCCGACCGACGTGGCTATGGGGTGGCGACGGAATCGCGCGAGGGCAGCAACACGGAAGGCAGGCAGATGAGTGACTACAATGTCGATTGCATTGTCATCGGCGGCGGGGTCGTCGGCCTCGCCATTGCGCGTCGCCTCGCCATGGCAGGCTTGGAAACTCTGGTGCTTGAACGCAACGGCGCCATCGGCATGGAGACCTCGTCGCGGAACTCCGAGGTCATTCACGCAGGGCTGTATTACCCGCCGGGATCGATCCGCGCGCTTGCATGCGTGCACGGCCGACGCATGCTTTACCGCTATTGCACGCTTCACAATGTGCCGTTTCGCCGGTGCGGGAAACTCATGCTGGCAACTTCGGACGACCAGCGCCCCAAGCTTAAGGCAATCTTCGACAATGCCGTTGAAAATGGCGTCGAGGGCCTGTCCTGGAAGACGCGGGAAGAGATCCGGGAGCTGGAGCCGGACGTAGCCTGCGTTGCCGGTTTTCTATCCGGCGAGACCGGCATTATCGATAGTCATGCCTTTATGCAGGCTCTTGAGGCTGACCTGCAAGCCGCGGGCGGCCTTCTTGTCCTGCATACGCAAGTTGGCCGGCTGCAGCCGGATGGTACTTCGATCTCCGTCACGACGACCGGCAGCGATGCGATGGAGGTCACCGCGCGCTATGTCGTTAATGCGGCCGGCCATGGCGCGCCACGCCTTGCGGCGCAAACATCGGGTCTTTCCAGCGAAGCTATTCCGCGGCAATGGTACGCCAAAGGCAACTATTTTTCGCTCACAGGGCGCCAGCCCTTTTCCAGGCTGGTCTATCCGCTGCCGGAGGCAGCCGGCCTCGGCGTTCATGCCACGATCGACATGCAAGGAAATTGCCGCTTCGGACCGGACGTCGAATGGGTCGAGCGCGAAGATGACCTGTCGGTGGATCCTGCTCGATCCGCCGCGTTCTACAAAGCGATCAAGGTCTATTGGCCCGGTTTGCAGGAGGGGTCGCTGCAGCCGGCATATGCGGGTATGAGGCCCAAGATTCATGGCCCCGAAATGTCTCAGCCGGACTTTCGCATCGACGGACCCGCCGAGCATGGTGTCCCAGGGCTTGTGAACCTTTTCGGCATCGAAAGTCCAGGATTGACCAGTTCACTCGCGCTCGCCGAACTTGTCGCCGCGAAACTCGGTCTGGGTCAAGAGACCAAGGAGGCGGCGGAATAACTAGGTCATGGATGGTCGCGACTCTATCGTTCATAGTCGTTTTTGTAACGGATACGTAATAGTTGCCATGACAATCAGACGGAGGTCGCTTTTTGACCACAGCCTGCGGCAAGAATACTTGATCGTATATTTTCATGATCAAAATTATGCTTGGATGGTCTGGCTCTCACTGCTAAATATTCTGGCATCGTTGAAACTCTCGTCTTTCATGCAAGTTGTTGTTCAGCCAGATGGGGGCCTGGTCATGTTTGCCGATCTGAATGGTGTGCCGCCCCAATGGTGCGAAGTGTGCGTCGTCGGCGCTGGTCCCGTCGGTTTGGCCGTAGCTTTGACGCTTGCGGCGAATGGGATCAGGACGCTCCTTCTGGAGTCGGGAGCAGAACGGCCGGACAGGCGGACGCGGGAGTTGTCCTCCCTCGCGTCTTACAACGAAAAGCACCATCACTCTTCGGAGGCGACTGTGGTGCGCGCGCTGGGCGGGACGTCTCTTCGCTGGGGCGGGCGGTGCGTGGAGTATAACGACATTGATTTCGAGCAACGGGATTATGTCACCGACAGCATCTGGCCGATCGGACACGATGCATTGAAGCCGTTTTACGCTGCCGCGCGTAAAATGCTCACGGCCGACCACAATGAGAGGCCGGATGATGCGGGCGATGATATCTTTGAACTCTCGCTTGAAAGCTGGACACGAACCCAGAACACCGCGCGCGCAAATTTCAACAGGCTGCAGAGCGAGACATCGCTGAAAATCGTCAAGAATTGCACCGCAACCAAGCTGCACCTCGACGTTGATACCGGGCGCCTGAGGGCGCTAACTGCCATCACCGGACGATCCAGCCGGTTGATCCATGCGCCACATTTCGTGCTTGCGGGAGGCGGCCGCGAGAATACGAGACTGCTGCTGGAACTGCAGACGGAAAAGCCTGATCTCTTCGGCGGCCTCGATGGTCCGCTGGGCCGGTTTTACATGGGCCACCTGACCGGAGAGATATCGACGATCACATTCGCATCGGCAGCCCGCGCAGCAAAGTTCCTCTTCAAATCCTCGCGAAGCGGAACCGTTATTCGCGAGCGTTTCGTGCCGACAGCCGGGGTGCAGAAGGCGAACCACCTGCTCAATATTGCCTTTTGGCCCGACAGCTTGCGTCCGGATGAGGTCATTGTTGGAAATGGGGCCGTCTCGCTCTTTTATATGGCGCGTCACCTAATAAGGCGCTCCCGTGATCCGGTCTTCCGCAACTCGATTTCAGCGCGCGAGGCCTCGAGCGCACATTTCAGGAATATCGCCATACATCCGATGCAGACCCTCTACGGCAGCTCACGGCTTCTCGTTGGTAAGTTTCTGTCGCCCGAGAGATATCCGCAATTCTCGTTCGTGAGCCCGACAAATACTTATCTATTGCGCTATCACGCTGAACATTCGCCCTTTTCGCGAAGTCGCGTCACGTTAAGCCCGGCGACCGATGCGAATGGCTCCCATCGTCTGGACGTCGATTTTCGCTATTCGCCCGAGGATTTTCGCTCGGTCATGAGAGCCCACCGCTTGCTTGGAGAAAGACTTGAGCAAACGGGCATGGGGCGGCTGACATTTTTAAGACCTGAGGAAACTCTCGAGGAGTGGATAGCCGCCCAGGCGATCGACGGATATCATCAGATCGGTTTGACCCGCATGTCATCGGACCGTCACAAAGGTATCGTTGACGGCGATTGCCGAACCCATGACGTCGCCAATCTTTTCGTTGCCGGCAGTTCGGTGTTTCCAAGCTCGAGTCAGGCGAATCCGACGCTGCCAGCCGTTGCAATGTCCCTGCGATTGGCGGCGCATTTGACGAGCTTGATCGGCCGGACGCGACGACCTCCTGCTTTGACACCCGGGAGTTGAGGTCTAAGATGTGCGCTGCGATACCGCCTATCCTAGTTGTGGCTGACCTCGAGAACTGCATTGTTTCCGACCGGAGGTGTTGGGGTGGCAACGAGTAAGCGCCTTGCAGTAAATGTTCTCTCCGGCGTGCTCACAAATGTGACGCGCATCGGTCTACAGGCGATCCTCCTGCCGCTGATGGCCAATCTGCTCGGTCCTAGCGAACTCGGCGTCTACGCACTTGCACTGCCGATCATATCGTTTGTGATGCTTCTATCTGACGCCGGTCTCGGAGATAGCCTGGCTCGGGAGAAAACCGATGACCACCTCGTCTGGTCAAGCGCCTTCTGGGCGCTCCTCGTGGGCGGCGTCGTTCTGATGGGTCTCGTGTGGTTGGCTTCCGTTGCAGTCGCCCACTTCGCCAGCCAGCCGAGATTGCCGGAGATCATATTTGCGCTGAGCTTTACACTTCTTATGGTCGTCGTGAGCGTTATCCCGAATGCACGGCTGCTGCGGCAGGGCAACCTTGTCCCAAATGCGGCCGCCGATCTTGCCGGTAACATCCTGGGCGCCGTCGTCGGCATATCGATGGCCCTGCTGGGCTTCGGTGTATGGTCGATGGTCACTCTTTATGTGACGACCTACACGACGCGCGCCATTGTTCTCAATGCGGCCTCACCGTTCCTGCCACGGCTGCAGTTTAGTTTGAGATCGCTTTTTTCCCATACTGGAATGGGTAGCCAGATCCTGTCTACGCGTCTTATGGATCTCTTGACGCGCATGTTTGAGAATTCGCAGGTTTCTCGCAAGCTCGGAGCCGCAGCGCTGGGCGGTTATAGTTACGCCAACCAGATCGGTTATTTTGCTGCAAACGCCGTCGGCAACCCGCTCTGGGCGAACCTTTACTACATTGCCATCAACCGATCGAAGGCTGAAGTCAGCGCGCACTACATTCACTC
>NZ_JBNDHT010000038.1:0-50177 GCF_056755115.1 Rhizobium sp. SVR5-2C
GTGGGAGGGACGATCATATGGACCGTGTAAGGCATGGGCGTCGCCGACAAGTTTACTGGATTCCGGCTCTTTAGACCGTGCACGACCATCGAAGATGCTATTTTAAAGCGACCTCGCGCGCCAAAATTAATCGATAAACATAACATCGATTTGCGGTCGTCCGGGGTTACGAGGGCGTTACCCAAAGGGTTGAGCGCCGAAACGGCAACAAAAACAAATGGCTCGTTCGTTCATAATTGTTCGTTATGCACCGGAATCGAATTCATAGGCTTGCGGTTCGTGTCCCTTCAAGAGCGAGCGTTGCAGAAATGTCGGAAAACTGATGGGCGCCGGTTCATCTCTTTACGGCGTCCCTCTTAAGGGGGCATCCGGTGACCGAAGACGTGACGCGTTGGAAGAGGAAGGCATCGGCGCGCACGGTGATCGGCATTGGAGGTAGGGCCCTCGGCATCATTTATGCCGGAAAGCGCATCGTCCCGGTCGTCACAGGGCGACAGCGCAATTCTATTCGTCGCAGCGGCGGATCCTTCAACCGCGCTGCAACGGGCGAGCAGTTCTACCGGTCGCAAACGCGGGTCGACCTGGTGACCCATCTATCCTGGCGTTCGCTATAATATTGCTCTCTCTTGGTGCGGCAGGATGCCTTCTGCGCCCGGTCACGGTCGCTATAATAACGAGGGTGGTACCGCGAGTAGCCGTGATAGCCGGGACCGACATAGACCCCCGCTTGGTCCAACCCGAAAAACGGTCTCAGCGAGCGTTGGAGCTGCGGTACCGGTCAATGCAGTAATGACGGCTGCGATTACGAGCTTTCTCATGTTCATCTCCAAAGATCCGATTTGTTTTAGACGGGTTGCCTCCGGCATCAGCGCGGCTACCACAGTGGACAATCAGAAGCTTTTCATTGTTCTTTCCGCACGTTTTAGTTGGAGGATCAACGAAGGAGAAGAGGAAACGGTTCCACGCTTTGACTTCAGTCCGAAGGGGGCGGGACGATCGTCTGGTAGCGATAGTCGTTCATCCCGATAGCGCGCAGGGACGTTGGAACGAAGTGGGAGTTGCGGGTGGAAGCGAGCACTCAATTCGGGCCGCTGATGAATATTTGTTGATGCTGGTAACCGCAGCGATGATAGCCTCCGCACTGGGTATCTCCCATCCAGACTAGACTCCGAGATCAGATTGTCAGACGTTATTCTCAAGGCCAAGTCTTAGCACGATAGCTGACTAGGGCTTGGACCCGTAAAGCGCGCAGCCACAGACGGATGCGAGCTTGAGGGAAGGATTAGCTGGGAGGCGCCCATGCTCAAGATATTCGGCGCGGTCGGATCGGGCTCAATTCCGATCGAGGCCATGCTGACGCTTCTCGCAATTCCCCACGAGGTGATCGAGGCGGTCACGTGGGAGGACGAAGCGGCGCGCAAGCGGGTCGAGATGGTCAATCCGTTGCGCCAGGTCCCGGTGCTGCCGTCCGGCGAGATCAACGTGATGCCGGTACCGGGAATACCGGTCGAGGCCTTCATCCAAACCGGAGAGCGAACCGCGCCGATCTCTCTGAGAAAGCCGCTCATGGATCAGGTCGCATCGCGTCCAGGAAGGAGTGACTCAGTTGCGTTTCTCCAAGCACAGCGCGGAGCTACTTTGGTCAGTCTTGCAGCCGTCGGTTCGCATCCCTTAAAGAGCGGCATACGTTGGACCTTGATCTGAGCTGTCCTAGGTCGGGGGATATCTTCAACGTCTAGGAGATTGCATGACAATGCATCGCATATATTCAGTCGGCGTCGCGATCGTCTATCCCCACTATATCGCTAAAGCGGAGAAGAACGGGCGCACGAAGGTGGAGGTAATGAAATAATCTGTCGGCTGACGGGGTACAGCCGAGAGACGCTGGATGATCAGGCGGCAAAGAACACCAATTTTCGATTTCCGCTCAGCCTGCGACTTGTCGAGGAAATACTGTTGGAGCGTGGGTTGTCGTCTCGTATGAACGATCCGCCGATGGGGCTGCAAATTCGGCCCGGGCTACGCAAAGCAACTGCGCCGCAAGAAGCCCTCGCGACGGACATCTGGCATCTCGGCGAAGTGGTGATTTCCATCGGCGGCCGTAAGCACTGGCTGTGGTGCGTCCTCAGAGAATTCGTTGACTGCCGCAAGTATCAACTCCAGCCCGGCATCGGGATTAGTACAGCCGGACGCTTGAGAGATCAGCTTTCGGCCACTGACCAAACCGACGACGTCGGCGCAAAATCATCAGTGCCGCTGCGTGTGGCCGCAATGATCTCCTTGATCAGAGCCTGGCTTGCCACGGGGATGGATACGTCCGATCTGAAGATCAGGCCCACCTTTTGCGGTGGAACGAGCTTGTGAATGTCGAGATGGTTCGACAGATCCACTTCGACAAGCGAGCCGGTCTTCAATTCCAGGCGAATTGCGTCCTGGCGCACCAAGCCGATAAACTCGCTTCTCTGCAGCACATTCTTGACGAACATCGGCGAACCGCTCCTAAGCAGCGACCGGTTGAAGTCGGTACCGACGAGGTTACGCAAGGCGCCTTCGAGGTCGCGATTGCCGGTAAGGACCACCCAGGGATACTTGGCCAATTCGCTGACTTCGACCGAATGGCCGTCGAGCAGGGGATGGCCGGCGCGGACCGCGAGGATCATCGAATCGAGATAAAGCTCGCGCTGCTCGATGTCGCGCGGCAGGTCTTCCGCATCGAAGAGCGTCGCGATCAGGAAATCGAGATCGCCGAGCAAAAGGGGGCGAATCAAGTCGCTGCGGGTACCGTTGGCAATGTTGACGGTGATGCACCGCGCTTCGGTCACAAGGCGCAGAATGGCGAAGGCAAGCGTGCGGCTATCGGGGCCAAGCGGCGCTCCGACATTGATCTCTCCGGATCCGAGCGTTCGGATCGCCTCGATATCGCTCTCCATCTTGCGGGTTTCCGCTGCAATGCGCCGCGCATGGTCGAAGACCGTCTCTCCGAATGAGGTGAGGGTGATCCCGCGGGGGCCGCGGTCGAGCAGAGGCACACCAAGCGCATATTCCAGCATCTGGATGCTTTTCGACAGTGCCGGCTGGGACAGGTTCAGGCGTTGTGCAGCCTTGTTGAGGCTGCCCAGTTCCGCGACTGCGAGAAAACGGCTGACCGAACGCAGATCCATATTTCACCTCCCTGAGAAACTGGATTTGACAGCCGCCGAGTTATAACTTTTAGCTTGAACGCTATCAAATCATTCTTCTTGATTTTAGAACTTCGGGATCGCAGTCTTTCATCATTCCCGGCGGTCAAGGAGTAGGTTCCGCAAGGGAAGGCCGAAGCAAAGGCCCTTTTGGGACGAGCATTCTTCAATGCCGTGAGGAGACGGCGTTAAGGGATCTCAGCCTCGGTCAAGGAGGAGCTTTCCCGGAGAGGATCCGGTTTCATTTTTTATTTGCCGGATCATGGTCGGCCATAGGAGGCGCTTGCGCTGCCTCCGACGATATCGGCTGGCCTGTTGCGGGCGATGGGAGGATTGCGATGTCGGTCAGGGTTGGATTCGTAGGCGTCGGTGCGATGGGGCTCTCCATGGCCTCGCATGTATTGAAGACAGGTTTTGCCGTTGCGGCCTACGATCTCAATGCGGAATGTCTCGACGCGGCTTCGTCCGCGGGCATAACGTCGGCCAGGAATCTTGGCGATCTTGCGACGATGGCCGATGTCTTCGTTGCAGTCGTTGCGACCGACAACCAGTCAAGCAGCGTCACGAAGGAGCTTGCCCCGCTCGTCAAGAAGGGATCGGTGATTGCGATTGCGGCGACCAACAATCCGGGCACCATGCATGAACTCGGCAAGTATTGCGACGGATATGGCGTCCGCCTCATTGACGCTCCTGTTGTCTACGGTCTCGACGGCGCCCGCGAGGGTACGCTTCTGTCGCTTTGCGGCGGCCGCGATGAGGACGTCGAGATGGCCCGCCCGGTGCTGATGAGCTACAGCCGCGATGTGCTGCATGTCGGCGAGCTTGGCTCCGGCCAGCTCGCTAAGGCCTGCAACAACCTGCTGCACTGGATCCATTGCATCGGAAATTACGAAGCCCTGCTGCTTGCCAAGCGCTATGGCGTCGATGCCCAGCGTATGCGCGAAGTCCTGCTGAAGAGCCCTGGTTATAACAATACCCTGGAGCGCTGGGACGGAACCCGCTTCACCTGGCAGGAGAAGGACATGGACGTTGTCCTCGACCTTGCTCAGGCCGGCGGGCTGGTGTTGCCGCTCAGCGGTCAGACGGACCAACTGATCAAGCTGCTTTCCGCAACGGACGTGCGCGACCTGCTCTACGGGGCAGAGGCAAGTTATCTCGGGCGACGCGTGGCTCCCATCAACCGCCAGGCCGGGGCAGTCTGACATTCCGCTCTGCCGAAACCACCTGCAGCGAGAGCATTCTCCATGGAAATCACAGCATTCGATATCGAGCCGGTGATCCTGAAGAAGGAGGATCCGGAGTGGAAATTCGCACTCGGCGCCAATCCGAATACGGAAGGGGTCGTCCTGCGCATCGCCACGGCTGATGCAGAGGGTTTCGGTTATGCCTCGGCGACGGCCCATATGGGATCGATTCAGTCGACGCTGGTCGCCGAACTCGACCATTTTCGATCTTTGGTGATCGGCAACCGCGCCGACGAGATCGGCGCGATCATGCAGCACCTCGACAGGCGGCTGCGCGGTGCGCCACAGGCCAAGGCGGCTGTCGATTGCGCCTTGCATGACCTTCTTGCACGCAGTCTCGGCATCCCGCTCATCACCCTGCTTGGCGGCAAGATCAGAAACGAGGTGCCGATTTTGCGCATCCTCGCCATCAAGACGCCGGAGCAGATGGCCGTCCAGGCGCGGCGCCTGGTCGACGAAGGCTATCACTACCTGAAGATCAAGGTGCACGGAGAGGTCGAGGAAGATGTCGCGCGTGTCGCCGCGATCCGGGCCGAGGTTGGGCCTACCGTGCATCTGACCATCGATGCCAATCAATCCTATTCCCCGAAGGATGCGGTACGCGCCATCCTCCAGATGGTCGATCACGGGATCGAACTCGTCGAACAGCCAGTTCCTGCCGGGGATGTCGAGGGCCTGTCGCTCGTGACCAAGATGGTTCCCATTGCCGTCGAGGCCGACGAAGCGGCAGGCTCTCTCGCCGAAATCTACGAGCTGGTCAGCAACCGGCGCGTTGATGCCGTCAGTCTGAAGATCCCGAAGCTCGGCGGCATCCGCAATACGCTGGCGGCAGCCGCACTCTGCGAGCAGGCCGGTATCCGCTACCGCATGGGAGCGGCGGTGGGCAGCAGGCTGCTTTCCTCCTTCGCCATTCATCTCGCCTGCGCCATGCCCGGCGCAGACTATGCCTGCGAGCTCGGCGAGTTCGAGAGGTTGCTTGGCGATCCCTTCACCGGCCTCTCCGTCGAGAAAGGCGTATTGCGGCTCCCGCCCGGTCCGGGAAGCGGCGTCCGCAAGATCAATACTGGTCGCGCCGAAGACGCGGCGAGAGAAGATTCCGAAGCATTGATGATGACGAAAGGATGACTGAGGTGGGAAAACACGCATCTTCCGGGAAATACGCGATCGTCGGTCTCGGCGTCGTTGCCGGCCAGCAGCCGGATCATTCCGAGCGCATGATCGCGGCCGAAGCGACGAGGCTGGCGATCGCCGACGCAGGGCTGACGAGGACCGATATCGGCGGCGCGATCGATCTGAGGCGCACGGGCGGCGGCGGCGACCGGGCTAGCTACTCCGATGCCTTCACCCGCGTGCTCGGTATCAAGAACAACTTCTATTTCACCTGCGGACGCGGCGGTGCGCTGGCCGGTCTCGGCATGGCGGCGGCCATGTCCTATCTCGACCGCGGCATTGCCGATTATGTCGTGCTGACAGGCGCGGTGACCGACTGGTCGCAATCGCAAGAGACCCGCAAGAAGGGGTTCCGCGGCATGGCACATACCGAAAAGCGTGGCTACTGGGGCAAGCCGCTCGGCGATTCCCGCGCCGTCAGCCATCATAGCTGGATGGCCGCCCGCCACATGGCCGTCTACGGAACGACAAGCGCCCAGCTCGGTGCTATTTCCGTCGCCGAACGCCAATGGGCCTGCATGAATCCGGAAGCCAAGATGCATGGCCGTCCGATCACGATCGAGGATCACCAGAACTCCCCGCTGGTCGCGGAACCCTATCACCTGCTCGACTTGAGCCAGGTTTCGGACGGCGGCATCTCCTTCATTCTGACGACCGCCGACCGCGCCAAGGATTGCGCCAAGGCTCCTGTCTATGTGCTTGGCCAGGGCTTCGGCGAAGTCTCCGCCGACCTGTGGTGGGAGAAGAAGAACTTCACCCATATGGCTGTCGAACCGGCAAAGAAGCAGGCCTTTAGCCAGGCCGACATCACGCTCGCGGATATCGATTGCGCCCAGCTCTATGACTGCTTCACGGCAGAGGTGCTCTTCCAGCTGGAAGATTACGGCTGGTGCAAGAAGGGCGAGGGCGGAGCGTTCGTCGCTGACGGCCATATGGCGCCGGGCGGCTCGATCCCTGTCAATACGAGCGGCGGCCTGCTCTCCTGCTACCATCTCGGCGATCTGACAGGCCTTGCCGAGGCCGTCCGGCAGCTTCGCGGCGAAGCCGGCGAGCGCCAGATCGACGACTGCGACATCGTCATGACCACCGGACATGGCGGCGAGCTTGTTTCGCCCGGCATGTGCTCAATCCACACCTGCACGCTGCTCGGGAGGCACGCATGAACGTCAAGCTGGAATCCTTTACCGTCGATCTGGAATGGAAGAAGCCCTATCCGAGCATCGACCACGACAATGAACCCTTCTGGGATGGCCTGAAAGAGCACAAACTGCTCGTCTGGAAGTGCAAGCAGTGCAGCGCGGTTTACTGGCCGAAGGCTTACTGCCAAAACCACGATAACGAGCCCTTCGCCGCAAACTGTGAATGGACTGAGGCGTCCGGGCGCGGCAAGATCTTTGCCTTCAACATCCATCACTGGGCGTTCCACCCGGGCTTCAAAGAGGAAATTCCCTATACCTATGCTCTGATCGAACTCGACGAAGGGCCGCTGATCAGCTCCCAGCTCCTGGGCGACAATCTGCCGACCGACATCCACAATGTCGGCCAGACGGTGGAGGTCGTCTATGAAGATCATCCGGCGCAGGGCTTTACGCTCCCGAAATTCCGTATCGTGAGTGAATAGGAAAGAGCGACGATGATCGGCCAGAGCCATTCCCTTCCGACCAGCAGCCTGCTTGCGCCTCGCTCCGTCGCTTTTGTCGGCGTGTCCGCGAAAGGCGGCGCCGGCACCAAGATGCTGAATTCGCTGCTTCGCTCCGGGTTCGGGGGCAAGATCTGGCCGGTCAACGCCAATGCCGCCGAAATTGCGGGTGTTCCGTGCGTGCCGAATCTCGACGCGCTGCCCGGTATCCCCGACTGCATCGTCATTTCCATCCCGGCGGAGAGCGTGCTCGCGGTCGTGGAGGAAGCCGCATCGATCGGCATCCGCGCGGCTCTCATCGTTTCCGAAGGCTTTGCCGATGACGGCACTGCTGAAGGCAAGGCGCGGCAGGAACGCCTCGTCGCGATCGCCAAGGCCTCGGGCATGGCGATTGCCGGGCCGAACTGCATGGGAATTGCAAGCCTCGGCCATGGCTTTGCGACGACGATGGCTGATATCCCCGAAAAGCTGGGGGCCGGCGGCATATCGCTCGTCTCCCAGAGCGGCGGCCTGCTCAACGCCGTCGCCGAGCTCAGCGCCAATCGCGGCGTCGGAATGAACTATCTGATTTCGATTGGCAACCAGGCCGTGCTCGATCTTGCGGATTATATCGACTTCCTGGCCGATGATCCGAAGACCAGCGTGATCGCCTGCATCATGGAAGGCGCCAAGGATGGACGGCGCTTCCGTGCAGCTGTCGAACGGGCCTCCAGGATCAAGCCCCTGGTCATCCTGAAGCTCGGAAAGAGTGCTGCCGGGCAGGCGGCAACCTTCGCGCATACCGGCACGCTTGCTGGCAAGCATGAAGCCTATGAAGCCCTGTTTTGCGCAAACGGCGTCGCGTCGGTGATGAGCCTCGATGAGCTGGTGGAGACAGCTGCGCTTCTAGCAACGGCACCTTTGCCGAAGGGAGATCGTGTCTGCTTGCTCACCGTCTCCGGTGGCGCCACCTCGCTGATCAGCGATCTTGCGGAGCGCGCAGGCGTGAATTTCGGCCGGATCGACGATGAGACGAACCGGCGCGTCGGCGAGGCACTCGGCGTATCGCGCCATTTCGGAAATCCTCTCGATACGGTCGGCATGCCGCGGCTGCGCCGCGACGGCGCGATCGAAGGCGTTGTCGGCGCGCTGCTCGACAATACGGAGATCGACGTCATCGGCCTTGTGCTCGGCATGCGAATGGAAGGCGCCGAAAATCATGACAAGCTCGTTGGCCGGATGGCCGATATGGCCAGGACGGCCGGCAAGCCGCTGCTCGTGCTCTCCTTCATCTCGAACAGCCTGACCGGGCATTGGCGCGGCTATGCGAGCGCACAAGGTCTGCCGCTGGTGGAAGACGTCGAACTCGGCCTGCGTGCCATCCGCCACCTCACGGACTACGCTACCTTCCGCGGCAGCATGCCCATTACCGAGAGCCCGCCGAAAATCGCCAGCGTAGTCGGCAAGACAAGCACACGTGGCGTTTTGAGCGAAGCCGACAGCAAGGAGATCCTTGGCAAAGCCGGCCTTCCGGTCACGCGCGAATATCTCGCAGCCACGATCGCGGAAGCAAAGACGCTGGCCGAGAAGATTGGCGGTCCGGTCGCGCTCAAGGTTCAGTCGCGCGACATCCCGCATAAATCGGATGTCGGCGGCGTCCATCTCGGCGCCACCGCCGAGGATGCAGAAATTATGTCAGCCAAGATCTTGAAGAGTGCCAGAACCGCCTGTCCGGAAGCTGCCATCGACGGTATCCTCGTGCAGGAAATGGTTGATGAAGGCGCGGAGTTCATTATCGGGATGACGTATGACGAGCAGTTCGGCCCTCTTGTCGTCGTAGGAGGCGGCGGTGTGATGGTCGAGGTGTTCAAGGATGCGAGCGTCGGTCTAGCTCCGCTTACACGCCACCAGGCAACGGAAATGGTTGCCAGGCTCAAGGTTGCCGTCCAGCTTGACGGTTTCCGCGGTGCTCCCCCGCTCGACAGAGATGCCCTGATCGATTGTCTCGTCGCATTCTCGAACTTCGTGGCCGCAACCGACGGCCAGTTCGAGGCGATCGATCTCAATCCCGTTTTCGTTCGCAGCCGGGGGAAGGGCGTGAAGATAGCGGACGCCCTCATCATCACTAGAGGTCCGTGGGAGGAATATAATGAACAGACGGAGTCGCATTACGCATTTAGTTAGTGTCCTTGCAATTCTCCCGCTCGCGGCGGGATTGGCAACGCCGGTATGGGCGCAAACGCAGGAGGAAATTCTGCACTATACCGGAGCTGACCGCGAAAAAATCCTGGCCGACGGTGCCGCAAAGGAAGGCGAGCTCGTCGTCTATTCGGCGATGATCGTCGATCAGGCGCTGCAGCCGCTTGCCGATGCCTTCATGAAGAAATATCCGTCTGTGACGCTCACTTATTGGCGCGGTGACTCGGAAGACATCGCGCAACGCGTCCTTGCCGAAGAGCGGGCCAAGAACGTGGTGGTCGACGTGGTCGAAGGCACGAGCGTCAGTGAAAATCTCATCAAGGCGAATGTCGTTCAGACCTTCAGCTCGCCCATGCTGGAGCAATATCCGGAATCCTACCGCGATCCCGATCACCTCTGGGCCGCAACGCGTGTCAGCTACTACTGCATGGCCTACAACACCGACATGGTGAAGGCCGAAGATGTGCCGAAGAGCTATGACGATCTCCTCAATCCGAAATGGAAAGGCCAGATCGCCTGGCGCATCGGTAGTGAAAGCGGCACGCCGCTCTTCATCACCAATCTTCGGTCCGCCTGGGGCGAGGATAAGGCGGAAGATTATCTGAAGAAGCTTTCCGGCGAGAAGATCGTCAACTTCGGCGCCGGCAGTGCCCGCACGCTGGTCGATCGCGTGATTGCCGGCGAATATGCGATGGCGCTCAACATCTTCTGTCACCATCCGCTGATCAGTGCCGCCGACGGCGCACCGGTGGCATCGCAGTTGATGAGCCCGGTTGCCTCGACGACGGCAACTCTTTTGATACCGAAGAATATCCGCCACCCCTATGGCGCGGCGCTCTTCACCGATTTCCTGCTATCGGAAGACGGCCAGAAGATCCTACTCGGTGCGGATTATTTCCCGGCCCATCCGAAGGTGCTGCCGTCCAAGATGCTGCAGGCGATCGTGCCCCATGCGGCCGGCTTTGACGAAAACCTCGTCCGCCCGGAAACGCTCGTCAACGACGGCATTCGATCCGACGAACTCTATCAGAAATATTTCCGATAATCCGAGGAGGCCGCCACCTGTGTGGCGGCCTCCGTGACCGGCAATAATCGAGAAAGTTCAAGGCGATATGAAAACGCTCCAACTCACTGCAGCAACGATGCCGACAATGAAGAAGATCACCTTCTCGCCCATTGTATTGATCCTCGCTGCCATTCTGCTCATCGTCATCGTTCCGCCGGCCGCCTATCTGGTCGCCTCCAGTTTCTATACGACGAATTTCGACGCTTCATTTGATCAGTTCACGTTCCAGTTCTTTGCCGACCTCGTCCAGAACCCGTATTTCCTGCGTAGCCTGCTGCATACGGCGATCTATTCACTCGGCTCGGCGGTCGTCGGTATCGTGCTTGGTACCGTTCTTGCGATCATCGTGGAGCGGACCGATACGCCCGGCCGCAAATATGCCTTTCTCGGCGCCGTCATCTCGCTTGCCATTCCGCATGTGCTCTATACGGTCGCCTGGCTGCTGATCCTCGGCAAGTCGGGTCCCTTCAACCAGATCCTGAAGGCAATTTTTGGCGCCTCCGCACCGGTCTTCGACGTCTATTCCCTGCCGGGCATGATCCTCATCGAAGGCGTCGGCTTCGTGCCGCTGACATTCCTGATGATGTCGGCGATCCTGCGCTCCACGGATGCCGCCTTCGAGGAAGCATCGATGATGAGCGGCGCCGGGCCGGTCGCGACTTTCTGGAAGATCACGCTCAGAATGGGCATGCCAGGCGTACTGGCCCTATTGCTGCTGAGCTTCATCCGCGCCTTCGAATCCTTCGAAGTGCCGGCGATCGTCGGCCTGGCAGGCAACATCGAAGTTTTGACCACGAGCATCTACCAGAGCTCGCGGGCAACGACGCCGCCGAATTTCGGACAGGCAGGCGCTTATTCAGTCTGTCTCTTCGCCTTCCTCGCCTGCCTTCTCTATTTCTATGGACGGCTGTCCCGGCATGCGCACCGCTACCAGACGATTACGGGCAAGGGCTATCGGCCGCGCGTCATTCATCTCGGTCGCAGCCGGTATATCAGCACACTTTTGCTCGTCGCCATCCTGCTCCTCGTCATCGGCCTGCCGCTTGCCATCATCGTCTTCGCCTCGTTCAAGCCCTTCTTTGGCGCCTTCACGCTGGCGAGCTTTTCGCATTGGACGCTGAAAAACTACACGACCGTCGTCGGCCCGGGACTTGTGCGCTCGACCCTTATCAATACGCTGAGCCTTGGAGTCGTCACCGCAAGCATCGTCGTTCCCTTTACAGCTCTCTGCGCCTGGCTGGCGGCCCGGCGCAAGCCAGCCGCCTGGGTTCTCGACCAGCTTGCCACCGCGCCGCTGACCTTTCCCTCGATCGTCATGGGCGTCGCCTTCCTGCAAGTGTTCGTCAACCTTCCCTTTCCGTTCTACGGCACGCTAACCTCGGTCATCCTGGCATCCACCGTCGCTTACCTGCCTTATGGAATGCGTTATGCCTATGCAGGCGTATTGCAGATCCATTCGGACCTTGAGGAAGCCTCGACGGCCTCCGGCGCGCCGCAGATGCGGACCTTCATCAAGATCGTCTTCCCGCTGCTGTCCGCCTCGATGATCAGCTGCTGGCTGTTCGTTTTCCTGCTGGCCGTACGGGCGATGTCCCTGCCGTTGCTGCTGGTCGGGCCGGGAAGCTCGCTCGTCTCCGTCAGCCTGTTCGATCTCTGGCAGAACGGCCAAGTGACGGAGCTCGCCGCCATGGGCACCGTCTGGGTCGCTCTGATGACCTGCGTCAGCGGATGTTTCTATCTGGTGGCGCGCCGCTATCGCATCGTCGCCGCTTAAGCCAATTCCAGGGAGGTGGAATCATGCTCAGAGTTGCCAATCTCGTAAAGCAATACATCAACGAAACTGGGGAACGAAAAGGCGGCGTGTCGAATGTCAGCTTCGACGTCAAGGAAGGCGAGCTATTCACCCTTCTTGGCCCGTCCGGCTGCGGCAAGACGACGACGCTTCGCTCGATCGCCGGCCTCGAACATCCGGAAAGCGGGCAGATCCAGCTCGACGGCCGCGACCTCTTCGACAGCCGTTCGGACATACAGCTGCCGATGTATGAACGCGATATCGGCATGGTCTTCCAGTCCTATGCGATCTGGCCGCATATGAACGTCTTCGAAAATGCGGCCTATCCTCTGCGGACGCGTCGCAATGGCCATGTTTCGCGCGAGGACATCGAAACTCGGGTCATGCGGTCGCTCGAAATGGTCGGCCTGGCGGAATATCGCAACCGATCGGCGACGAAGCTGTCCGGTGGCCAGCAGCAGCGTCTGGCACTTGCCCGCGCACTGGTCCGCGAGCCGAAGCTCCTCCTGCTCGACGAACCGCTCAGCAATCTCGATGCGCTGCTTCGCGAACAGATGCGCGCGGAAATCAAGCGGCTACAGAGTGAATGGGGCGTGACGACAATCTACGTGACCCACGACCAGAGCGAGGCGATGGCGCTGTCCGACCGCGTCGCGGTGCTCAACAACGGCATGATCGCACAGATGGGTACGCCGTTCGACATCTATGACAGGCCACGATCGGAATTTGTCGCAAATTTCATTGGCAGGACCAACCTCCTCAGAGGCCGGCTCGCGAGCCGGGTGAGGGCAGGCGATATCGCGCCCGTCGATACGTCGATCGGTTCGATAAGGTGCATGTTTTCTTCAGGCATGCCGGCTGGCAACCAGATCTCCTTCGTCATCCGTCCGGAAAACGTTCAGCTCCATACAGCCGAAGGAGCGCCCGCAGATGCCGTGCCCAACTGCATCGACGGTTTCGTGCGCAACAAGGTCTTCCTCGGGGAGGTCGCTGAATATTCGATCGATATCAGCGGCGGTCTCAATATGATCGCCCGCACGCATCCCTCGATCAGCCTGAACCGCGGTGACAGGGTGCGCGCGTCGTTCCCGGAAAATAAGGTGATTGCGATTTGTAGCTAGATCGGACACTTCGGCCGCGGGAATATCACGCAATTCAAAGGGCCCCTCCAGCGGCCATTGTTATGTTGTTCCGCAGGCTGATGCCGCAGATACTGCTTCGCTGGCCGCCGGCGGCAACGGTCGGATGTCGTCCTGACCCCGGTCGAAGCCCATTTCGAGAGGGAGACAACTTCCATCGATCGCCGTCGCCGCTATCGTACTCGTCCGAAGGATCCATGCGGGTATTTAGCCGCCCGGCGTTTAATTCAGTCGCGAACCTTGAGAATGATCTTTCCCTTTGGGCGCGGGCGTTGGCCCTCGAGCATCTCATGCGCTGCAACGGCCTCCGAGAGGCGAAGGACCAAGCCGACGTTCTGACGGAGTTCTCCGTTATCGATCGCAGCCGCGATGTCGACGAGGTCCGCAGTGTTGACGGCGACAAGGAAGAAGAACGCCTCGACGCCGGCAGACTTTGCAAGTTCCTGATCAGGTTGAGAAACGGCCGAAACCAGCTTGCCGCCGCGCTTCAGCACACCAAAGGATCTGGTTTGAGTGTCGCCCCCAACCAGATCGATGACGGCGTCCACATTGTTGACGCTGTCCTCGAAGCGTTCCCGCTTGTAATCGACGACCTTATCGGCGCCTAGCTCCTTCACACGGTCCACATCGTCGCTGGCCGCTGTCGCTATGACATTCAGATTGGCCTTCCGGGCGAACTGCACGGCGTAGGCACCGACGCTGCCTGCTGCGCCGTGGATCAACACGCTATCGCCTGCCTTGAGCTTACCATGCTGGAACAAAGCCTGGCGTGCCGTGACGGCAATCACTGGAACGGATGCAGCCTCGACATGGTCGATTGTCGTCGGTTTCCGCGCAACCATTCCTGCCGCCGCAATGGCATATTCGGCGTAGGCACCAATGAAACGCGGATTGGTGACGCCGTAGACATCGTCGCCCGGTTTTACGCTGGTGACGTTAGGCCCGATGGCTTCGACCACGCCGGAAAGATCCGATCCTAAGGTGAGGGGCAGGGGCTGCGGCAATGCGCTCTTGCCCGATCGGATCCAGCCGTCCCAAGGGCCGACACCGGCCGCGAAGACCTTGATGAGAATCTCGTTTTGACCCGGTAAGGGTTTCTCGAGCACCTCCGCGCGGATGATCTTCGGCGGCCCGAACTCGTGCACGGTATATGCGGTCATCACCGCATCAGAAGATCTCTCGATGTTCTTGCTATCCCCGGTGGGGTTCATTTGGATGATCCCTTCTTGTCGCGATCGATGCATCGATCTTAGAGGTTGCTCATGCCGCCGTCGATGAAGAACCGCATTGGTTCGATCAGGGGGCAGTCAGGAAGATTTTAAAGTGCGCCGCTACTGACTGGCAACTGGCCTTGACGGTTTCCAATCTTTCCGAAATGCTAAGATGTCAGACCAATTCTGGGTCTGCCGGAGGAGAATGGGGGAGTATGAAGGCAAATGTCAGCGACAGGCCGTTGATCAGGCCGCTTCCGGCGATAGATCGCGCGCGCCAGGTCACCGACGCGCTCGCCCACTATGTCGAGGACGCGAAATTGCAGGCCGGCGACAAGCTGCCGGCGGAGCGCGAGCTGATGGCCGCCCTTGCTGTCGGGCGCTCGACCATTCGCGAAGCAATCCGCCACTTTCAGGCGCTTGGCGTCATCGAGACCCGCAAAGGAAGCGGCACCTATTTGCTGAAGCCCGTTTCGGCGGCAACCATCCACGTGCCGCTTTCCTTCGAGGGTGCCAATCTGCGCGATGCCTTGCTGCAGACGCTGGAGGTTCGGCGCGGGATCGAATGCGAGGCCGCCATGGTCGCGGCCCGCAAGCGGACGGCGAGAGACCTCATCGTTATCGAGGAAAAACTCGGGGAGATGGAGCGCGTTCATCACGCGAAAGGCGCCTCTGGTCCGGAAGATCTTGCTTTCCACATGGCCGTATATGACGCCACGCATAACCCGCTGTTCGGACAGCTACTGGAACAGATGCGTGAAACCTTCATGCGCTTCTGGAGCCACCCGTTCGACCGGCAGGATTTTGCCCGCCGGTCCTTCCCGTTTCACCGCACGCTTTTCAACGCCATCGCTGCCCAGGACACTGAAGCGGCGCGGCGCGAAACATTAAAGATCCTCGACGTTGTCGAGGAAGACATCAAGGAAATGTCCAGATGACTGACGGCCTCGAACCGTTCGAACTCGCTTCGCTGATCACCGCGCATGACGAAGGCAACTTCGCCGAAGCGGTGGTTCCGCCAATTTTTCAGACATCGCTTTTCACCTTCTCCGATTACGACGACATGATCGCCTCCTATCGCGGCGAAAAGGTACGGCCGATCTATACGCGCGGGCTCAATCCGACGGTGCGCATGTTCGAGGAGATGCTGGCAAAGCTCGAAGGTGCGGAAGACGCGCTCGGCTTTGCAAGCGGCATGGCCGCGATCTCGTCCGCCGTCTTGAGCTTCGTCGAGCCGGGCGACCGGATCGTCGCGGTCAAGCACGTCTATCCCGATGCCTTCCGCCTGTTCGGCACGATCCTGAAGCGGATGAAGGTCGAGGTGACCTATGTCGACGGCCGTGACGAGGAGGCGGTGGCCAGAGCGCTGCCGGGTGCCAAGGTCTTCTATATGGAGAGCCCGACGAGCTGGGTGATGGAAGCCCATGATGTCGGCGCGCTTGCGGCGCTTGCGAAGCGGCATGGTGTCGTTACCATGATCGACAACAGTTGGGCGAGCCCCTTCTTCCAGCGCCCCGTCACGCTGGGCGTCGATCTCGTCATTCATTCGGCATCGAAATATCTCGGCGGTCACAGCGACGTCGTCGCCGGAGTGGTTGCGGGCTCGAAAGAGATGATCGCCCGGGTCAAGGCGGAGGCCTATCCTTATCTCGGCGGCAAGCTTTCGCCTTTCGATGCATGGCTTCTGATCCGCGGGCTGCGTACCCTTCCGATCCGCATGAAGGCGCATGAGGCAGCGGCGATGACGATTGCTCAGCGCCTGCAGGCGCTGGATGTGGTGGAGCAGGTCTGCCATCCGGGCCTAACCAACCGTCTGCCCGCAGGTCTCAACGGCACGTCGGGCCTTTTCTCCTTCATATTCCGCGAAGGCGTTGACGTACGCACCTTCGCCGATCACCTCAAGCTCTTCAAACTGGGCGTGAGCTGGGGTGGACATGAAAGCCTGATCGTACCGGGCGAGGTTGTGCTTCAGCAGAAAGCGCAGCCGAATTCCGCGCATGCCTTCGGCATCAATCCGCGGTCCGTACGCCTCCATGTGGGCCTCGAAGGAACCGAGGCGCTGTGGAGGGACATCGAAGAGGCGATTGCCGCCGCTTCATAATCTTCAACCGAGAGGAACACCAAAAAGGGGAACCGAGCATGAAAAGACTGATAACCGCAACCCTCTTCGCCACGATGATGGCGGGCACCGCCTTTGCCGATACGACACTCAAGCTCGTCGAGGTGATCACCAGCCCGGAGCGAACCGAGACGCTGAAGTCGATCGTCGGCAAGTTCGAGGCGGCAAATCCCGGTACGAAGGTCGAGATCATTTCACTGCCGTGGAACGAAGCTTTTCAGAAATTCGCGACGATGGTTTCGGCCGGCGACGTGCCGGACGTGATGGAAATGCCCGACACCTGGTTGTCGCTCTACGGCAACAACGGCATGCTCGAGAGTCTCGAGCCTTATCTGGAAAAGTGGGAGCACACGAAGGAACTGACGCCGCGGGCGCTTGAACTCGGCCGTGACGTGAAGAACACCGCCTACATGCTGCCGTACGGCTTCTATCTGCGCGCCATGTTCTACAACAAGAAGCTTCTGCAGGAGGCTGGCGTTGCCGAACCGCCGAAGACGCTGGAAGAATTCACCAAGGCTTCCGAGGCTGTCTCCAAGATCCCTGGCAAATACGGCTACTGCCTGCGCGGCGGCCCGGGCGGTCTGAACGGCTGGATGATTTTCGCCGCGTCGATGGCTGGCGACAACAAGTACTTCAAGGATGACGGCACCTCGACCATGAACAGCGAAGGCTGGGCGAAGGGCATCGAGTGGATGGTCGACCTCTACAAGAAGGGTTATGCGCCGAAGGACAGCGTCAACTGGGGCTTCAACGAAGTGGTTGCCGGCTTCTATTCCGGCACCTGCGCCTTCCTTGATCAGGATCCGGATGCGCTGATCGCCATTGCCGACCGCATGAAGAAGGAAGACTTCGGCGTAGCACCGCTGCCGAAGGGACCGGACGGCAAGTCCTTCCCGACCATCGGTTACGGCGGCTGGTCGATGTTCACGACGAGCCAGAACAAGGACCTTTCCTGGAAGCTGATCGCCACGCTCGAAGGCCCGGAAGGCAACCTCGAGTGGAACAAGAAAATTGGCGCTCTGCCCGCCTATACGGCTGCGGAGAAGGATCCCTTCTATGCAGGGGATCAGTTTAAGGGCTGGTTCCAGGAACTCGCCGACAAGAACACAGTTCCGACGGTGATGCCGACCTACCTCGAAGAATTCGCCTTCTTCAAGGATTCGCTGGCGATCAAGACCTCGCAGCAGGCGCTGCTCGGCGACATCTTGCCGAAGGATCTTGCCGACCAGTGGGCCGATTACCTGACGAAGGCGCAGCAGAAGTTCCTGGCCAAGAAGTAGGCGGAAACGGGGGCTTCAGAGACTGCAGCCCCCTCATCCCCGGTGCAACTTGTTGCACCTGACCTGCCTACACCTTCTCCCCGCTGGGGAGAAGGGACTCGCGGTGACTACGGCAATTTCCCTCTTCTCCCCAGCGGGGAGAAGGTGGCCCGAAGGGTCGGATGAGGGGGTTGCACTGCGCCGAGCAATCTAGAACTAAACACGAAAGCCGCTCACCGATGACTATGACCGCCGAAACGCTGGATGGGCGTCACGACCGCAGGCCGTGGCTGAAGCGCCTTGCCGATGCCTCGGAACCCTATCTCTACAGCGCCCCCTCGCTGATCCTGATCATCGCGGTGATGCTTGTGCCGTTGGTGGTGGGGATTTCCTATGCGTTTCGCGATATCCAGCTCCTGAACCCGTTTTCCGGCGGGTTCATCGGGCTTGAGCATTTCCGCGTGCTTTCGAAGGACGCGGCCTTTTACGGCGCTCTCAGGAATACGCTCTGGTGGACCGGGGCCTCGGTCATCCTGCAGTTCGTCTTCGGACTCATCCTGGCGCTGCTGCTTGACAAGCCGTTCTGGGGCAGGGGCATCGTGCAGGCGCTGGTTTTCCTGCCCTGGGCGGTCCCCTCCTTCCTTGCCGGCCTCAACTGGGCGTGGCTCTTTAATCCGGTGATCGGGCCGATCCCGCACTGGCTCTTCGGCCTTGGCCTGATGAGCGAGCCGGGCAATATCCTCTCCGATCCGCAGTATGCAATGTGGGGCCCGATCATCGCCAATGTCTGGTGGGGCATCCCGTTCTTCGCGATCACGCTGCTCGCCGCCCTTCAGGCGATCCCGCGCGATCTCTACGAGGCCGCCTCGATCGATGGAGCCGGCTGGTTCCAGCGCTTCAGCTCGATCACGCTCCCGTTTCTGGCGCCAACGATTGCCATCACCGTGTTGCTGCGCACCGTCTGGGTTTCAAATTTCGCCGACCTGATCGTCGTCATGACAGGCGGCGGACCGGCGGACAGGACGCAGATCGTCGCCAGCTACATCTTCACCCAGGCGTTCAGAGCGCTCGATTTCGGTTACGCCTCGGCTATCGCTCTGGTGCTGCTCGCGCTGCTGCTCGCCTATTCAATGCTGATCATCCTGCTGCGGCAGACCCTGCTGAAGGATTGAGGCCATGAGACGATCCATCATTCCGACCATTGCGCATCGGCTGGCGCTCCTCTGCTACATCGCCTTCGCGCTCTTTCCACTCTTCTGGCTGCTGAAAGTCTCGGTGACGCCGAACGATCTGCTCTACACCGAAGGTGTGCGCATGTGGCCCTCGCGTACGACATGGGACCATTATGCTTTCGTGCTTCAGCACAGCGCATTCCCGACCTTCTTCAAGAACAGCCTGATCGTGTCGGCCTCGACCGCGATCGCGGTGACGTTCTGCGCCTCGCTTTCCGGTTACGCGCTGTCGCGCTTCAATTTCCGGGCGAAATACTGGATCGTGGCACTGATGCTGCTGACGCAGATGTTTCCGCTGGTCATGCTCGTTGCCCCGATCTTCAAGATCCTCTCGCCCCTGCACCTGACGAACAGCCTGACCGGCCTCGTCGTCGTTTATACGGCCTTCAACGTGCCCTTCGCGACCTTTCTGATGCAGTCCTTCTTCGACGGCATTCCGAAGGATCTGGAAGAGGCGGCGATGATCGACGGAGCGACACAATTCACTGCCTTCCGGCAGATCATCCTGCCGCTGACGCTGCCCGGGATTGCGGCGACACTCGGTTTCGTTTTCACGGCGGCATGGAGCGAACTGCTCTTCGCGCTCATGCTGATCAACGGAAATGACGCAGCAACCTTCCCGGTGGGGCTGCTCACCTTCGTTTCGAAATTCTCCGTGGATTTCGGGCAGATGATGGCAGCTGGCTGCTTGGCGCTCATTCCCGCCGGCCTCTTCTTCCTGCTCATCCAACGGTATCTCGTCCAGGGCCTGACGGCCGGCGCGGTCAAAGGGTAATCACATGGCATCGATCGATATCAGGAACATCAAGAAAGCTTACGGCCATGTGCAGGTGCTGCATGATGTCGACCTGCGCATCAAGGACGGCGAGTTCGTGGTTCTCGTCGGCCCATCGGGCTGCGGGAAATCGACGTTGCTGCGCATGATTGCGGGACTGGAGGACGTCACCGGTGGTGAAATCCGCATTGCCGGCAACCGGGTCAACGAGTTGCACCCGAAGGATCGCGACATCGCCATGGTGTTCCAGTCCTACGCGCTCTATCCGCATATGAATGTCGCCGGCAACATGAGCTACAGCCTGAAGCTTCGGAAGACGGCGAAGGAAAAGATCGCAAGCGCCGTCGCGAATGCGGCCTCGAAGCTCGGTCTCGATCCATTGCTCGAACGCCGGCCGAAAGCGCTATCGGGCGGCCAGCGCCAGCGTGTCGCGATGGGCCGAGCGATTGTGCGCCAGCCGAAGGCGTTCCTTTTCGACGAACCGCTCTCGAACCTCGATGCCCGCCTGCGCGAACAGATGCGCGCGGAAATCAAAAAACTGCACGGCGACCTGAAAGCGACTTCGATTTACGTCACCCACGACCAGATCGAAGCGATGACGCTGGCAGACCGGATTGTCGCGATGCATGGCGGCGTGGTCCAGCAGGTCGGCAGCCCTCTGGAGCTTTATGATCGCCCCGCCAATCTGTTCGTCGCCGGCTTTATCGGTTCCCCGGGCATGAACTTCCTCGACGCGACCTATGAGAACGGCGGCGTGAAGCTGAAGGACGGCACGGTGGTCCCGCTTACCGCGCCCTTGTCTGTCGCCAATGGATCAAAGGTGACGCTCGGCATCCGGCCGGAACATGTGGTCATGTCTTCGAATGGCACTGGCATGAGCGCCGATGTCGAACTCGTCGAACCAACAGGCTTCGGCATCATCCTGCATCTTTCGTTGCATGGTCTGCCGTTCAAGGTCTTCACGCTGAACCGCGAGGCACTGACCGCCGGGCCGCAAGTCAGTGTTTCCTTCCCGGCCCAGAACCTGCATGTGTTCGATGGCGAAGGGAACAGGGCCGGGTGATTTCATCAGGAAGCGTCGGTGATCCGCAGTTCGCCCGTGCTAAACTTGCTTGCTGAGCCGAGGTGATTTCATGACCGCGACCGACCGCCAGGCGCATTGGGAAAATGTTTACACCACCAAGGCAGCGACCGAGGTGAGTTGGTATGAGGCCACCCCCGAGCTGTCGCTCGCCCTGATGCGCGAGGCCGGGCTGACGCCGGAAATGTCGGTCATCGACATCGGCGGCGGCGCGTCGCGGCTGGTTGATGCTCTGGAGGCCGTCGGGCAGGCTCACGTGAGCGTCCTCGACCTCTCCGCCGCAGCCCTCGAAACGGCAAAGTCGCGGCTGGCGGACGCCGAACGGGTGCAGTGGATCGTCTCGGATGTGACCGCCTGGACGCCCGACCGCCAGTATGATTTCTGGCATGACCGCGCCGCCTTTCACTTCCTGACGTCGCAGCCGGATCAGCGCGCCTATGTTCGTGTGCTGTCTCAGGCCCTCAAAGAAGGCGGCAAGGCCGTGATTGGCACCTTTGCGCTCGACGGCCCGGAGAAGTGCAGCGGCTTGCCGGTTGCCCGTCACGATGCCGAAAGCCTTCAGGCGGTCCTCGGCAGACAGTTCAAGCTCATCAGGACGCAGCAGCACGAACACATAACCCCATGGGGGGCGGTGCAGAAGTTTCAGTTCAGCACGTTCGAGAAGGTTGCTAACGCGGACTTGCTTGCGTAGGGCCAGGGTCAAGACCGCCGCTTACCGGATCAGCGGTCCGTCCGCCTTTTTCCAGGCGTCGATGCCGCCTTCGATGTGACAGGCGCCCGTCAAGCCGGCGTCCTGGGCGGCCTGCACGGCCATCGCCGAGCGCTCGCCGAAGGCGCAGTAAAAGACGATCCGCTTGCCGGTCGCGGCTGCCAGTTCGTGCAGCATGCCGCCGAGGCTGATGTTTTCCTGTAAATCCGGATAGGGGGCGTGAATCGAGCCGGGGATAGTTCCGTGTTTTTCCCGTTCTGCCCTCTCGCGGAGGTCGATGATTGCAATGTCGGAGCGGCCGTGTAGTGCCAGCGCCTCGGTTGCGGAAACCGCCCAGCCTCTTCGCGCGATCTCGTCCTGATGAAGGCCGATATGAACGTTGGCCGGCACAGCCACATCCATCATCTTCGGGTTGGGAAGGTGCAGGTTGTTCATGAGGTTGACATACTCGTCCACGGAGCTGACCCGCAGGCGCGGATTGAAGAGCTTCTCCTCGCCGATGGTGGAAACGGTGTCGCCCTTGTAGTCGTGCGCCGGATAGACGAGCGTTTCGTCCGGCAATTTGAGGAGCTTGTTGAAGATGGAGTCATATTGCTGGCGCGGGTTGCCATTCTGGAAATCCGTGCGGCCCGTTCCGCGAATGAGCAGCGTGTCGCCTGTGAACACGCGGCCATTCATGAGAAAAGAATAGGAATCGTCCGTATGGCCTGGCGTATAGAGCACATCGAGGCTCAGTCCCTCGATCGCGACTCTGTCGCCCTCGGCCACGCGCATGGAAACGACATCGGCAGCCGTCTGCTCGCCCATCACGGTGATGCAGTGGGTGCGGTCACGCAGCGCACCCAACCCGGTAATATGGTCGGCGTGCAAATGGGTGTCCACGGCTTTGACCAGTTTGAGATCAAGCTCCTCGACGAGCTTGAGGTAACGGTCGACCTTCTCGAGTACGGGATCGATGATGAGCGCCTCACCGCCCTGCCGGCTGGCGATGAGGTAGGTGTAGGTGCCGGACACGCTGTCGAAGAGCTGGCGGAAGATCATCGGCACCTCCCTTTCACAAATTGTTTCGCGGGTTCCCGGATGTCCTTATCAGCTTTCCGGCTGCGGAACGATCCGGATATAGGGCTTCGGCGCGTTCCATCCGTTAGGATATATCGTTCTGGCTTCGTCGTCGCTCACCGAACCGGCGATGATCACGTCCTCGCCCTGCTTCCAGTTCACCGGAGTCGCGACCCGGTGCTTGGCGGTCAGCTGCAGCGAGTCGATCACACGCAGGACTTCATCGAAATTACGGCCGGTCGTCATCGGATAGACGAGGATCAACTTGATCTTCTTGTCCGGGCCAACGACTAAGACGTTGCGCACGGTCTGATTGTCGGCCGGGGTGCGCTGGGTTGGATCGCCAGAGACCGCTGCAGGCAGCATGCCATAGAGCTTCGACACATTATAATCTGTGTCGGCGATCATCGGGAAGTTCGGGGCGATGCCCTGTGTCTCCTTGATGTCGTCAGCCCAGCCGGAATGACGGTCGAGAGGATCAACCGACAGGCCGATGATCTTTACCCCACGCCTGTCGAATTCGGGCTTGATCTTCGCCATGTAGCCCAGCTCTGTGGTGCACACCGGCGTGAAATCCTTGGGGTGCGAAAACAGGACTGCCCAGGAATTGCCGATCCAGTCGTGAAACCGGATCCTGCCTTCCGTCGTTGCTGCCTCAAAATCGGGTGCGGTATCGTTGATTGCGAGAGACATAGCCCCCTCCCACCTGGCATCTGGTTGCCAAAACGTTGCCTTGTACGTTTATTCTACATTTTACTAATTTAGGCAACGCGAAATCAATGGCGCAAGCTCCGCTCCCGAACGCTTCCTCAATGATGCTTGCACTTCCAGCCAGTTACCCTTCAGGCGTGCGTCACGCGCTCCTGAACAGCTTCCAGCGGGTCGGACGGAACGCGATCCGGTTGCGGTCGAGACTGTCGACCTGCGCGGGCGGCAGTTCCAGCTCGATCGAAGGATGTCCCTTGCCGATGTCGACCTCGATATGCCGGGTTCCGGCCACGCGGCGGCTGGAGACCAGCAGGCCGGCAATGCAGCCGCCGCAGCCGTCGCGCAGTTCGATATCGTGCGGGCGGAAATAGAGTTGCGCATCGCCCTCCGGCTCGTTTCCAGTCTTCAGGCCAAGCGGGCGATCTTCAAACCAGATATCGCCCCCGGCGACGCGCACTTTCAGACAGTTCGACTGACCGACGAAACCGAAGACGAAGGGCGAATTCGGATTGTCGTAGACCTGGTCCGGCGTGCCGACCTGTTCGATCGCGCCCTGGCTCATGACGACGACACGGTCGGCAAGCTCCATCGCCTCGTCCTGGTCGTGCGTGACGAAGACCGTTGTATGGCCGGTGCGGTCATGGATTTCGCGAAGCCACTTACGGAGATCCTTGCGGACTTGGGCATCCAGCGCCCCGAAGGGTTCGTCGAGAAGCAGCACGTTGGGCTCGACCGCCAGGGCGCGAGCGAGCGCGACGCGCTGGCGCTGGCCGCCTGAGAGCTGGGCCGGGTAGCGTTTCTCGAGGCCGGAAAGCTGCACGAGGTCGAGCAGTTCCAGCGCGCGGCTGCGGATCTCGGCCTTCGATGGGCGGCGTGCGGCATCGCGCACCTTAAGTCCGAAACCAATGTTGTCGAGAACCGTCATGTAGCGGAAGAGGGCGTAGTGCTGGAACACGAAGCCGATATTGCGCTGCTGCACGGTCTTCTTCGAAGCATCTTCGTCGCCGAAGTAGATCAGACCTTCGGTCGGGCTTTCGAGGCCGGCGATCAGGCGCAGCAATGTCGTCTTGCCGGAACCGGATGGCCCGAGCAGTGCGATCAGTTCGCCGGAGCGGATATTCAATGAAACATCATGCAACGCCGGAAAGCGGTCGAATTCCTTGCGCAAGTTTTGGACGCGAACTTCCATTCTATTTCCTTCAGTGCCGCCGGCTGGCGGAGATTTCCGCGCTGTATCGCAGTTCGAGCAGCGTCTTCAAAACAAGGGTCACAAGGGCAAGCAAGGTAAGCAAAGCCGCAACGGCAAAGGCGCCGGTGAAATTATACTCGTTGTAGAGAATTTCCACTTGCAGCGGCATGGTATTCGTCTGGCCGCGGATATGCCCGGATACAACGGAAACGGCACCGAATTCGCCCATGGCGCGGGCGTTGCAGAGCAGAACGCCGTAGAGCAGCCCCCATTTGATATTCGGCAGCGTGACATGCCAGAAGGTCTGCCAGCCGCTGGCACCCAGCGAAAGGGCCGCCTCCTCATCCGCCGTACCCTGTTCCTGCATCAGCGGGATCAGCTCTCGTGCGACGAACGGGAATGTGACGAACATGGTGGCAAGGACCAGCCCCGGCACAGCGAAAAGGATCTTGATTCCGTTGGCATCGAGCCACTTTCCGAGATAGGCGTTGGCGCCGAAAAGCAGCACGAAGACGAGGCCCGAAATAACCGGTGAAACGGAAAAGGGCAGGTCAATCAACGTCGTCAAGAAGGCTTTGCCCTTGAACTCGAACTTGGCAATCGCCCAGGCTGCAGTCACCCCGAAGATGAGGTTCAACGGCACGCTGATCCCGGCGACGATGAGTGTCAGCCAGATGGCGGAGAGTGTTTCGGCATCTTGCAGCGCCTCGAAGAACGCACTCCCGCCCTTACGGAAGGCCTCGACGAAGACAGCAGCCAGCGGCAGCAACAGCATGAGCAGCAGGAAGACCAGGGACAGGGCGATGAGCATCCAGCGGGCGAGCCTGGTTTCGGTGATAACCGAGCGCACCTTGGCCGAGCGAGCGATTGTGTCAAATGCCATGACCATACCTCCGCCGGCTCCAGCTCTGGATGAGATTGATGACAAGCAGCATGCTGAACGAGATGATCAGCATCACCGCTGCGATGCCGGTCGCTGCTGCATAATTGTATTCCTCCAGCTTAATGACGATCAGCAGCGGCGCGATTTCCGATTTGAACGGCAGGTTGCCGGCGATGAAAATAACCGAGCCGTATTCGCCGACGCCGCGGGCGAAAGCCAGCGAGAAACCCGTCAGCGCGGCAGGCGCGAGACCGGGAAGCAGGACGCGAAAGATCGTCTGGAAGCGGTTGGCTCCGAGGGTCGCGGCGGCTTCTTCCACCTCCTTGTCGATCTCTTCCATCACCGGCTGCACGGTGCGCACGACAAAGGGCAACCCGACAAAGACAAGAGCGACGACGATACCAGCCGGTGTAAAGGCAATCTTGACGCCGAGCGGCGTCAGAAACTGGCCGACCCAGCCGTTCGGGGCATAGAGCGTCGTCAAAGCAATGCCGGCGACGGCGGTCGGAAGGGCGAAAGGCAGGTCGACCATTGCATCGATCAGGCGCTTGCCGGGAAAGCGATAGCGCACGAGTACCCAGGCAAGGATGACGCCGAAAACTGCATTGATGCAGGCCGCGACAAAGGCGGCGCCGAAGCTGATGCGAAGTGCGTTCAGCGTGCGCGGGTCAAAAGCGATCGACAGGAACTTTTCCCAGCCCAGTTCGCTCGAACGCCAGGCGAGGCCCGAGAGCGGGATGAGGATCAGAAGGGTGAGCCAGGTCAAGCTAAGGCCGAGCGTTATTCCAAAGCCTGGAATGACGCTCGGCTTTCTGAACCGCCACCACGTGGGGCTATGTGCTCTCATGCGATATTATTGGGCCGGCTTGTAGATTTGGTCAAACACGCCGCCATCCGCGAAGAATTTCGGCTGCGCTTCTTTCCAGCCGCCGAAGTCATCGATGGTTGCAAGCTTCAGGTCCTTAAAGCGGGCAATGTCCGCCTTGTCGGCTGCTTCGGGCTTGGTCGGGCGATAGAAATGCTTGGCAGCGATTTTCTGCCCTTCGTCCGAGTAGAGATAGTTGAGATAGGCTTCGGCAACCTTGCGCGTGCCCTTCTTGTCGGCGTTGGCGTCGACGACTGCGACCGGCGGATCGGCACGGATGGAAAAGGAGGGCGTGACGATTTCGAACTGGTCCGGACCGAGTTCCTCCAGCGAGAGATAGGCTTCGTTTTCCCAGGCGAGTAGAACATCGCCCAGACCGCGCTGCACGAAGGTCGTCGTGGCGCCGCGAGCGCCGGTGTCGAGAACCGGAACATGCTGCAGGAGTTTCGATACGTAGTCCTGGGCCTTGGCGTCATCACCGCCGTTTGCCTGCTTGGCCCACGCCCAGGCAGCGAGGAAGTTCCAGCGTGCGCCACCCGAGGTCTTCGGGTTCGGCGTGATCACCTGAACGTCATCCTTGATCAGGTCGCCCCAATCTTTGATGCCCTTGGGGTTGCCCTTGCGAACGAGGAAAACGATAGTGGAGGTGTACGGCGTCGAGTTATTTGGGAACTTGGTCTTCCAGTCGGCGGGGATCTTTCCCGTAGCCTTGGCGATGGCGTCGATGTCGCCCTCGAGCGCCAGCGTCACCACATCGGCCTCAAGGCCATCGATGACCGATCGGGCCTGTGCGCCGGAGCCGCCATGCGAAGTCTGGATCGTAAGGGTTTCGCCGGTGTCCTTCTGCCACTTGGCGGCAAACGCGGCGTTGAAATCCTTGTAGAGTTCACGCGTAGGGTCATAGGACACGTTGAGAAGCGTCTGATCGGCCAGAGCCGGGGCGGCGGCGCCGATTGCGACGCTTCCTGCAAAGACCGCGGCCGCGAGGAGCCGGGTAATCCGAATTGACTGCATGGGAACCTCCTTCGTTTCTGCGGAAACTCTATCAACTTAGTCGTATAATGAAACGAAAGTTCTTCCGGTTCCAGAAGGGCCGCTAGAATGCCATGCCATTTGAAGGGCAAATCTGAAATGGACTTCCCGTACCCACGGTTGCCAAGCTAACCACCGGGAAGTCGCGGCGGTCTCAGTTCGAATCCGTCAAGGGGTCGGTTTCGTCGTTGAACGTTGAATGATTTTTGGCAGGCAATAGACGACCCCGTCCTCACCGATCCGGTGAGGACTAGTCGAACAGAAAGCGTCCTGCGGCCTGTGTTGATGCAGGTTAATATAGTGGACCATCCGGCCCACCATTTCGCTGAGCGGCTGTTCGAACGTGGTCAGCTGATAGGGCAGCCAGGAAGAAGCCGCGAGATTGTCGAAGCCGAGGAGCGACAGGTCGGCAGGAATGCCTGTCTGGCCGCGCACGCCATCCATGAAGCCGAGGGCCAAAGCATCATCGGTCGCAAAGACGGCATCCGGCCTTTCATGATGGCGAAGCCCATGAAATGCCGCGGCGCATTCCTTGCCGGCTTCCATCGTCATCGCTTCATTGTGCCAGATGACCGCGGATTCGCCACGTGAACGGATGGCCTCGACGAAGCCCTGCGTACGGAGCGCGCTTGCCCAGTTACTCTGCGGCCCGCTTAGAACAAGGAATTTTCGCCGGCCTTCTTCAATCAGGAGCGAAGCTGCCATGGCGCCGCCGTGCTGATTGTCGGTCGCCACGGAAAAGGCATCGGGATGGTTGGCGGGGCGGTTGAGGGTTGCCAGAAACTGGCCACCGGAGATAATCGCCTCGGCCCGGCGCGCCCGAATATCACCCGCCATGACAATGACGCCGCGCGTCCGCCATTCCATCGTTTCGCCAAGCAGACGGTCGACGTCATCATCGTTCTCGGCGTAGAAGAGCAGCGGCTTTAGATGCCATGCCTGGATGGATTTCAGCAGATGGGAGAGGACCTGGGCTCTCCAGTCGAAATTCAATCGCGCCGTGACGACGGCGACAAGCGGCGCGTCTCCGGTGACCACGCTGCGGGCCAGCGCATTCGGATGCCAGCCAATGTCTTCGGCTACTTTCAGAATCCTGGCACGCGTTTCGGGCGATATGCGGCCTTTTCCGGAGAATGCCCGGCTGACAAGAGCCTGTGACACGTTCGCCGCCCTGGCGACGTCGTGAGAGGTGACAGAGTTGGATTCTTTGTTTTTATTCTGAACCATTGCTTTGCACCCCGGCAGTTATTCCCGTCACCATTCATTGCTGCCGGCAGTCGTCCGCATAACTCTCATTCCCGACAAAGCCGCCGGGCGAGAATCGTCTCATAACGCGTAGAGTACCATGGTTGTAGAGGGATGTCGTGACAACCGTGTCACGACATCCCGTCAGCAACTTAGATCAGCTCGATTTGCACCATCAGGCACTCGTGATCCGAGGAGGGCGTCCCGTCCGCCTTCAGCGCCGGGATGACGGCCGGAAGAGATGCCTTCAGACCGCGACTGAAGAACCAGTCGATCTTGCCGAGCACGCGTTCGGCCGGATCGTCCGGCCGCTCGGTCGGTGCACCCGGAACATTGCATCGCGTCCAGTCATATCCTCGCTGGGCCATCAGCGCGAACAGCGGCTCGTACGGCTCGACATCCACGCGCCGCCGGGGATCGGCGGCAAGCGCTGCCGCAAGCTCCAATGCGGTCTCCCGCCGGGAGAACGCCGACGTGTTGAAATCGCCGCCGATCAGAACCGGGGCACCCGGGTCATAGCGGTCGATGACATCAAGAAGATGTCCAGCCTGAGCGGCTCGATGCTCCGGGTCGGAATGGCTTTCGAAATGCGCCGCAACCAGAGTCACTTTGGTGCCGTCGAGTTCGATCTGCCCGCCGATCGCCATCCGGCCCCCGACACGCGGTTCCTCCCGCTCCCAGCCGAACCATTTCCCTTCGGCCTCCAGCCTGACCAGGAACGGCCGGCTCAGGGTCAGATCGGTGACGATGCCGTTGCCGTGAAAGCCGAGAAGGTTGGTCTCATGCGCGTGCGTGACCCGTTCTTCCGGGTCGCCGCGATCGAGCTCGATGAATTCGATGCCGTAAGCGTAGCCATGACCAAATCGACCCGCGAGCTCCGCGATCCGATGGCTGTTGCCTGATCGCGCCATGCCCTTGTCGATTTCGGTCAGCAGCATGACGTCCGGAGCGAGCTGCGCCAGGGTATCGCCGATTGCTTGAAGATGGCGCAGCCGCTCCACGTTCCAGCTTGCCACCCTGAGCGAGCCGCGCGCACCCGTGCGCTGCGGCGCATTCCCGCCGATTTCGATCTGGCGCAATGCCGGAATGGAATCGAAAGCGGCGGCAAAGGTTGCGGCATCGGTGGGGCCATCGCGGAGGCGCTCGCGCTCATCGAGAGGAACCACAGCCAGCTCGGACACCTGTTCGCCCGCAGGAAAGGCGATCCATTCGCTCATTTCGCGACACCTGCCGCCTTGAGCTTTGCCAGGAAACCGACATCGTCACCGGAAATGGTATCGACCACGCCGTCTGCGACATAGGACGGAATCGGTGCAAGCAGATCGACGCCGAGCGCCTTGTAGCGGTCGTAGTAGGCCGGCCGCTGCAGGTGGAACCGCACGGCGACGCCGGCCTTGTGCAGGGCGACCCCGTCCTCCGGCCTGAACATCTGATGCTCGATCGAAAGGGAGTCGAGACGCGCTGCTTTCGCGACGCCGACGAAGTCGGCATGGCGGGCATGGGTGATGCCTTCGGTGCGAACGCCGGGCAGGGCATCCTTCATATCCCGCAGGAAAGCGTGGTCGAAGGAGATCATGACGAGATGGTCGGAGCCAGCAGTCTCGGCGAGAACCGCGCCGAGGCGCCGGACGAACCGGTCCGTCTGGCGGGCTTCCTTGACCTCGACTACGAGACCGAAATCATAAGTCTTCGCAAATTCAATCGCTTCGGCAAGCGTCGGGATACGTTCGCCGGAAAAGCGGCCGTCCAACCAGCTGCCGGCGTCCAGCTTCCGGATGTCGGTGAGGCTTTTGGCGGAGACCAGACCGGTACCGTTGGTGGTGCGGTCGAGCGTCTGGTCGTGCATCAGAACAATCTCGCCATCTTCCGTCAGCACGCAGTCGATCTCTGCTGAATCGCCACCGTGCTCGCGGGTGGCGACGAAAGCGGCGATCGTGTTTTCCGGCGCGCCGATCGAGTGGCCGCGATGGCCGCAGACATGAACGTCGGCAGCGTTCTGCGCGAGAAGTTTGAACATTGAATTCTCCTGTATGTGAAGGGATCAGAGTTTGCCCATGCCGGCGGCGAGCGCGCTTTCGTTGCGCAATGCACGTTCGGCAAGCATAAAAATGACGACGGTGGGGGCGAGCAGGATGAAGGTCACCACGGCCGCGTTCGGAAAGATCAGCACCTTGCCGCCGAGGACCGCCCAGAGCTTTACGGTCAATGTCTCGACCTGCGGGGCGCCGACGATGAAGGTCTTCTCGAACTCCTCAAAGCTCGAAATGAAGGATAGAAGGCCGCCGGCGACGAAGCCCGGCCAGGTGAGCGGCACGACGATTCGAAGCGCAACCTTGAGCGGGCTCGCGCCCAGTGTACGGGCAGCATGTATGAGATCCATCGGCAGGTTCTCCAGGGTCGCCGCCAGGATTCGGATCATGAAGGGAAGCGTGCCGATGGTTTGCGCAAGGATGACGCCGGGGATGGTATAGGCGAGGCCGATGCGGAAGAAGACAAAGCCGATGCCGATCCCGACGACCAGGCCGGGAACGATCAGCGGCGCCAGCACGAACATCTCGACCGCGCGCTTCGCCTTGAAGGGGATCTTCGCGAGCGCGAAGGCGGTCGGGAGGGCAAGGATGGCCGAGAGGATCATGACCACGGCCGATATCGAAAGGCTCGTGAGGATGCTCGCAATCAGGCTGCGGTCCTGAGTGATCGCCTGCCAATGCACGAGGGACAGACCGCGCGGCAGGATATCGGGCGCAAACCATCCGCCCTTCGGATCGACCAGCGACCACAGGAGTGCGACGACCAGCGGTGCCAGCAGCGTCAGGGCGAGAGCGGTATAGAGGCCGACAGACAACCACCATCCCTCTGGGACTCGACTGCGCCTGATAGCTGCCCGATCCAGGCGTGACGGAAGTGAAACGGCAATCGTCATCGGGTCTCTCCGCTGATGCCGGTGCGCATACCGGACGTGATGCGATAATAGATGACCAGCACGAGGCATGCGACGATCGAGAGCATGATGCCCATCGCCGATGCACTCGCCCAGTCGTTCTTCTCCAATGCGTTCTGGTACATCCAGATCGACAGGGGCTTGGGATATATCGGCCCGAGCAGGGAAGGCACGGCGAAAGCCCCGGTCGTTCCAACGAAGACAAGCAGCGTGGCAGCTGTGATCCCCGGCAGCGCGAGCGGCAGCTCGACGCGGCAGAAGACGGTGAAGCGATTGCCGCCGAGCGTGCGCACGGCATGTTTCAGATCGTGTGGGATCGCGGCAACCGAGCCGCCGATGATCAGCGTCATGAAGGGGATCGATTTCCAGGCCGTGGCGATGATCACCCCCAGCGCCCAGGGGTCGCGCACCAGCTTCGGCAGCTGCAGGTTAAGGGGCTGCAGCAGCCGCGGGATCTCCCCGCCGCGGTCGAACAGCGTCATGACGATGAAAGCGGCCACGATTGCCGGTACGACGAGCGGTATCTTGTAAAGCGTCTGGAACAGCCGCTTGCCTGGAAAACTCTCCTGCAGGAGGACGGCGAGCGGCACGGAGATGACGAGGCTGACCAGCGTCGGTGCGACAGAAATATAGATCGAGAACAGCAAACCGTCTCGATAGACGCTGTCGGTGAATAGCGACCGGTAGTGCTCCAGTGTGAAGCCGTTGCTGTCCCCGAGGGCGCCGAGACCGACGCTTGCCAGAAACGCGAGGGCAAGTGGCAGCCCAAAGAAAAGAACAAGAAATCCGACACCGGGCAAAAGCAGCAGCAGAAGGGCAGCCATGCGGTTCATTCCTTCACCTCCGTCACGAGAGCACGTGCAGATCGTCGGGGAGGCCGATGGCGACGCGCGTCCCGACCGGAAGGATTTTCGCGCCGCGCCCGCTCGCCCGTGCCCGCATCGTTAACCCGCCGACATCGAGCTTGTGTTCGATATCCGCGCCGAGGAAGGTTACGTCGGTCACGACCGCGGGGCCTATGCCCGCCGCTTGGATGGAGATGTCTTCCGGTCGGATCGAGAGGTCGAGCCGGCCGGTCTGGCCGTTCCATCCGGCCTGCTCCTCGCCCCACGGGAAATGGATGGTGCCGTCCGAGGCCGTAGCGGCGAGAATATTTGTCTGGCCGAGAAATTCGGCGGTGAAACGCCGCCTGGGCGTCTGGTAGAGGTCGCGTGGCCCACCTTCCTCGACAATGCGCCCGCCGTTCATGACGACGACGCGATCGGCAAGGGCGAGCGCCTCGGATTGGTCATGCGTGACATAGATCGTCGTGATGCCAAGGCGACGCTGCAGATTTCGGATATCCTCACGCAGGTGCTCGCGCAATTTGGCGTCGAGGTTGGAAAGGGGCTCGTCGAGGAGCAGGACATCCGGTTCGGTAACCAGTGCCCGAGCTAGGGCGACGCGCTGCTGCTGACCGCCGGAAAGCTGGCGCGGATGACGCTTGGCGAGTTTTGCAAGATCGACCATGTCGAGAACGGTCGCGACGCGCCGGCGCATCTCGTCGCGCGGAACGCGGCGCATCTGGAGTCCGAAGGCGATATTGGCTTCGACTGTCATATGCGGAAAGAGTGCGTAGGACTGGAAAACCAGGCCGATATTGCGATGTTCGGGCGGCAGGCCATCGACGCGCCGGTTCCCTATCGCGATCTCGCCGCTGTCAGGTTCCGCGATGCCGGCAATCATCCGCATCACTGTCGTTTTGCCGCACCCCGAAGGCCCGAGAAGGGCAACGAATTCGCCCTCGGCGACATCGAGGGAGAAATTGTCGACCGCCAGCGTGGCGTTGAATCTCTTATGGAGGTTGGCGAGGACAACATGCGCCATGATCTGCAGCTCCAAGGATGAAGAAGGATGGAAGGGCCGCGGTCGGCGGCCCTTCCCTGAGGTTTCGAAGAGAATCAGCTGCCCTGCAGGATGGTCTCGACAAAACGCTTGGCGGCGGCGTCGGAGATCGTGCCGACGATGCGCGGGCGCGCATAGTTCAGATACTGTTCCTGCGGCACGAGGCGGTTGGTCACGTCCGACGTCAGGGCCTTGTCGATATCGAGCTTCGTACGGGCCGAGCGTGATCCGTTGACGGTGAGCTTGTAGAGCTGGATCTCGTCCGACATCAGGAAGTCGAGGAAGAGAAGGCCGCCGGCGACGTGGGTTGCGCCAGACGGCATCATGGCGCCATCGCCGTCGCCGACTTCGCCATCGGTGAGGAGGCGGGCCTTGACGGTCGGCGGCAGCAGACCGCGGCCGGTGAAGTCATAGACCTCGTCTTCCCATACAGTCGCCACTTCAGCCTGGCCGTTTGCCATCAGATTGAGCGAGTCCGTATTGCCGTTGGTGAACTCGACGTTGGGGCGCAGCTCCTTGAAATAGGCAAGGACCGGGTCCAGGCAGGGGCCGTTGGCCCAGGCAGCCGCGTCGGCTTCCGTGACGGTGTAGTCATAGAGGCGAGCCTGACAGTCCTTGGTCGTCATCGCCAGGATGGCGCTTTCGAGGAAGCCGATACCGGAACCGCCACGCGTCGGGTCGGTGACGACCATCTTCTGCGGGTTTGCCTTGGCGAAGGCGAGCAGTTCGGCAAAGTTCTTCGGTTCGGTGCCATTGGGGAAGGCTCGCGTATCGTAGCCGATTGCAGTGACGTTGCGGTGGTAGGGCGCGACCTTGCCGCCGTGGACGTAGCCGCGCGAAACGGTCGCCGCATTCTCTTCAAGGTCCGGGGCGCTCGGCAGCATGGTGTTAAGCGGCAGATTGGCGATTATGCCGGCCTGATCGGCGACGCGGACCGAGCCGTTGGGCATCCAGAAGACATCAACGGGCGAAGGCTGGCCGGCCTGCTTGGCGGCGATCAGCTGCTGTACGGCCTGTTCGCCGTCGACCTGATGATATTCGACCTTGACGCCGTATTTCGCTTCGAAGCGGCGAATGATCTCGGCAAAGATGACGTTTTCCGATTCGCCGAAATCATAGAAGCTGATCTGGCCTTCCGCCTTGGCGGCCGGGACAAGCACGTCGTAGAAATTTGCGGGTGTCAGTGCCTTCAGATCCACATTGGTCTTGATGTTGAAGTCGGGTCCGCCCACGGGTTCGGTTGCGCCCGCCTGTGCATAAGCCGCACAGAGAAGCGTTGCTGTCATGAGTACAGTGCGAAGTTTCATTGCGTCCACCTTTTGCGCTGTTGGCACGTTTTGATGACGGCAACGAATAAGGTGGTAATACGAATTACCGTTGAAGGTTCGGTGACAATTTGATGAATAATGCAGGGTAAGCCGAGCCCTTCAAAAGTAAGACTTTCATCAAACTGTCATTTGACAAGCCGCCTGCTTTAGGCGCCATTCGCGCCCCTACGACATTCATGCATACGTATGAGCATGGCTTTTGTATTTACGTCACTGCTTCAATTTAAAGCGAGATACCCGATGCTAGTCCACGAAATCAGCGAGTTGGCTGCTCAAGCAGGAAACTTGGCACTGTCGCGTCAAAAGACGCTGTCAGAACTATCCGTAACGGCCAAGGGCCACCTTGATTTCGTCACCGATGTGGATCGTGCGGTGGAGGAGATGATTGCGGCCGGGATCGGTCGACTCTTTCCTGATGATGGCATCCTGGGAGAGGAAGGACGAAGCCTGTCGGGCATATCCGGCCGTACCTGGATCATCGACCCGATCGACGGAACGCATAACTTCGTTCGGGGTGGTTCCTCCTGGGCCGTGTCCATCGGCCTGGCGTCGGATCGCCCGGTCGCCGCAGCCCTGAATGCCCCAGTCGAGCGAACCATGCTCGTGGCCGAAGCGGGAAAGGGCGTCTGGCGAAACGGGGAAAAGCTGCCGGCACGCCGGACACCCGCCGAGCTCAGTATCGCCTACACCGGCGTTTCGACCTGGATGTCGACGGACAACGATCGCTGGCTGTCAGGTTTCGTGCGCGACGAACTGGGGCTGGCCGATCGGCGGACGGGATCGGCGGTGACCGGTCTGATCCCTGTCATCCTCGGCGAGGCCGATCTCTATATCGGCTTCGGGGAACATATCTGGGACGTGGCGGGCGCGGCGATCATAGCGGCGGAGGCCGGCTGTGCTCATTCGCTCGACTGGTCTGCCGGTCTGCCGCAGGGGCCGTTTACCTTTGTCTGTGGAGAGCCGGCATTGGTGGAGCGCACGTCGAGAGCGCTGGAGATGCGGCGTACTTGAATGGATCATGCCCAGTGGGCCTTCTCACGGGTAAGAAGTCGCCGATCAAGCACCCAGCTCGGCCTGGCGACGAATGTCGTCTGCGAGCGGGTGCAATAGATCGGGTGGTAATGCGCCGACAAGGCTATAACCCATTCCGTTCGCCGCCCAGCTCCATCCGCCGACCTCGCCCTTGGAAAGTGCCGTCATCGTCTTGTTCTGGTCGACTACCATCGGACGGGTCAGCATGACGAGGCGAGAGCCACGGTCGTTGTCGTACATCAGCATCAGCCCGGCGCCGTGCGGCGTGGCGATGAGACGGCCGCCCATAAGGCGATAGCCGGACTTCGAAAGGTCCGGCAGCACCGGCTTGCGGCCCATGCGCTGCGTCGCCCAGTCGACCAGTTCGGCCATGTTGTCGGCGCGCAGCTCGACCGGCCTTACCCTGTCGGAGGCATAGGTCGCAAAGCTGTCGGATGCTTCGCGTGCGAGCGCCAGAACGCCCTCGCTCGGCGGCTGGTAGAAATCGTGCAATAGCCAGCCGCCGGAACCGCCCGCCACGAGAAGCACGGTCGCAGCGGCGGCCACGCGCCAAAACGGAGCCCGGCCTCGGGTGCGCGTCTCCATCATGCGGCTCAGGTTGAGGCGGCTCGGTACCGGCTCTTCCAGAACGGGATCGAGTGCTGCCCGCAAATCGAGACGCTGCCTGCCGTAGCTTTCGATCCGCGCGGCAATTTCCGGATGCGCATCCAGATAGGCCGAAACCTCGGCTTCACGCACCTCGTCGAGCGCACCGTCGACAAAGCCGTGAAGATCGTCCTCGGAGATCGGTTTCACGCTCATTTCACTCTCCGAAGGTGTGCGGCAGGCCCTCGTGCTGCCTGTCCCGGATTTTCCAGTATCTGCCGCAGCCGCTCTCGCGCCCGCGACAGCCGTGACATCACAGTGCCGACGGGGATCGCCAGCACCGCGGCCGTTTGCGAATAGGACAGATCCTCGACGGATACCAGCAGAAGCACGCTGCGCTGCTCATCCGGAAGTTTATCGAGCGCCTGGAGGATATCCCGGCGCATCAGGCTGTCCTCCTGCGTCGGCTGCCGGGCGAAGGCGCTCTCATCCACCTTTTCAAATGGCACGTGCTCGCCGCGACGGACCGTCTGCCTCAGGCGGTTAACGGCGAGGTTATGAAGAATGGCGAAAACCCAGGTGCGCGGATCGTCGCTGCGGCGGCGATGCCAATGGGCTATGACCCGCTCCAGGCAATCCTGGACGAGATCGTCGGCCGCAGCCGTATCCCGCAGCAGGCCTCGCGCATAGCGGCGCAGTGCCGGTATCATCGGCTCGACAAGCTGCAGAATGTCACTCATGAGAGTTTCGCCTTCAGGAGCTTTCACCCGCCACCCCTACCACGGGCGGCGGGCGGAAGGGATCTACTTCGCCTCGACCTGAACGACGTCGCCAGGCCCTTTTTCACCAGCCGCCGCGACGACGAGATAGCGGCGCTCCGCCTTCCGGGTGCTCTGGACGATCTGACGGATTGGTCCGACGGCGTTGACGATCGCCGAGCCGGCCGGATTCGTGATGAACGAAGCCAGCGGCTGAAGGTCACCGGTGCCGTCGGACCGCGTCGAGAGCGCAAGAATGTAGGGTTTCTTGGGTTGTAGACCGGTTACCGACGCCTGCAGCACCTGCGACAGGCCCTGATCGAAGAGGGAGACGCTGGTAGGTGCGACAGCTTCCTTCGTCTTCGGAGCCCGCAAGGTCAGGTGAACCGCCTGTCCGGCAACACCGAGCGGCTGCAGATTCTGCATGCCATCGCCCTCGGGCACTGCGTTCGGGACGTAGTTCACCGCCTGCGGTGCCTGTCCGATCGGAATGGTGGCGATCACCTTGTTCGTCAGCGTGTCGATGGCGGCAAGTGCATCGGCATTTTCGAGACCGACATAGACGCGGGTGCCGTCGCCGGACGGCCAGACGCCATGCGGAAGGTTACCGACCGGAATTGTAGCAACCTGCTCGAAAGTGTCGGTGCGATAGACCTTCACCTGGTTGAGGCCGCCGACGGTGATATAGGCGAACTCGCCATTGGCGTTGTGAACGATGTTGACGTGGTTGGTGATCGGTCCGGTATCGATCGTCTTGATGAGATCGAAAGGCGCCTCGGCATTGAAAACCTGCGCCTTGCCGACATCCTTCAGCGTGAACCAGACCTGCTTGCCATCAGGTGTCGCCGCAATGTTGGGGCAGAAGGGGCTTTCCTGCTTGATATGGCCGACAATCTGATGGTCGGCGACGGAAATGACGACGGTCTCCGGATTGAACGAGGAGCAGATGTAGCCGTATTTGCCGTTCGGCGAAAAGATCTGCATGCCGGGACCGGCCGGAACCTTGATCTGCAGCTTTTCCTCGTAGGTATGCGCATCGATGACGGAGATATAGTCCTCGCCGCGAACCGTGACCCAGACCTCATTGCCATCAGGTGTGAAGAAGGCCTCGTGCGGCGAGCGGCCGACATAGGTGGTGCGCTTGACGGTGTTGGTTGCCGTATCGATGAAGGTCACCGAATTGGAGCCGATGGAAACGACAGCAAGGGTCTTGTGGTCTGGCGAGAACCCCATCCCATGGACGAGGACCTGCCCCCGATAAAGCGGGCTCAGATTGCCCGGCTGCGGATCGCCGAGCTTGATGACGCCGAGAAGCTTGTTGGTGGCGGGATCGGTGACGGAAACCGTGTTGGAGAACTGCTCGGCCGCATAGACACGATCCTTGCTGCTGACCGGAATATCCGGATCGGAGGCAGCACCCGGCGCCTGGCCGGCGAAGCTCGTCAGGGGCGCCAGCATCGTGCCGGCGAGAAGGCTGAGAGCGAGAAGGGTAGGCTTCATGACGGGGTCCTTTTCAATTGCCCATTTTCATGTCGGGGTCCATGCCGGGCATGGAGGAGGAGGCGGGGGCCTGCGGGGAGACCTGCGTCGGCGCGGGCTCCGACGGAGGGAGCGGATCGCCGAGGGCCAGCCGCATGGCGGCGATTTCCTGCTGCTGGTCGACGATAATTTCCTGAGCGATCCGCTTCAGCTGCTCATTGCTGCCGTAACGCAGGTAGGCCTGCGCCATATCGATCGCGCCCTGGTGATGCGGGATCATCATCTCGACGAAATCGCGATTGGCGTCACCGGTCGGCTTGACCACCATGCCGTTCATCATCTTGGTCATCGCCGCATCGTTTTCGCTGATGAACGGGGCCTCGTCGCTGGTGGTGGACGATGCTGTGCGCCGAGCATGCTCTGCCGGGTCATGGGCAAAAGCGGGGAACGCAAGCGAGACCACAAGCGCGGTGGCGGTGATCCGTCTCGTATGTCGTGCAATCATGCGGGTCTCCCTGAGGGCTGAAGAGCGGGTTCAGGGAGGTAGACAACGCGGGAGCGGGATTATTCCGCCGGATCACAAATTTTCCGGGTCAGACGAGATCCTGCCTACCGCAGCGGGCAATGGCCGCATCGCGTGTAAGAGATACGATCGCGGTTATCCCGCCAGGTGCTTTCGCGTATCAAGTACTTTCGGAGTTCGTTTCCGTCAGAGCAGTCCAGACAAAGGCGGTCGCTGATCGCGGCCAGCCTTGGATCGCCTGTGACTGCTCTTTGGACCTCATCCAGAGTGCGTAACCGACGCTTACAATCGCTGTAGCCGGTATTCGGTATCGTCGGGCGCTACTCTTTCTTATGCGCGTGTCTGGTGGTGGGAGATCTCACGCCAGGTGCTGACGAAGGCGACGGCGCTGTCGGCTATTTCCTTCAGCGATTTCCCGGGGCGGTAGAGATTGCCGCCAACACCGAAGCCGCTTGCGCCGGCCTCAACCCAGGAAGCCATCGCCTCCGGCGTGATCCCTCCTGTCGGCAGGAGCGGAATGTCGTTGGCGAAGACGGCGCGCCAAGCCTTGAGAACAGACGGCGACATAGACTCGGCCGGAAAAATCTTGAGACCATCGGCGCCGGCATCGAGCGCCGCAAAACCCTCGGTTGGCGTGGAGACGCCGGGAAAGCAGGCGAAGCCATGCTTGCGCGCTGCGCGGACGACGGCCGTATCCGCATGCGGCATCACAATCAGCCGGCCGCCGGCATCGCCGACACGAGAAACGCTGTCCGGCGACATGACCGTGCCGGCACCGACCAGCACTTCGCTGCCGAAGCGGCGGGCGAGCCGTTCGATGCTGACATAGGGGTCCGGCGAGTTCAATGGCACCTCGATCAGCCGAAAGCCGGCCTGGATGAGGGTTTCCGTCACGCTCTCAACCTCTTGCGGCGTGATCCAGCGCAAGACCGCGATGAGAGGGCAGGCCTGCAGCGCTTCGCGTAGTGCGCTGCCGACGATTGATGGCGGTTGCAAGGCGGTAGTCATTTTGTACGGTCCTTTTTATGTTAGCCATACATAAGCCTGCATGGCTGCGATCGAGTGCTTCGCCCGTGGGCTGCTTGGCCGACGAAGATCTGAGGTGACGATCGCCGCGCGATCGACCAGGGCCTACCCAATCGACGGCGCTGCGATAGAGGGAGGGCCGTCAACGTCGCCGTCCGTAAGGGCATCAATGGCGGCATGGCGTTGCGTCAGGAAGCCCGTCATCCACCGCACGCTGTCGAGGATACCCCCGAAGGGATAGAGATGGAAAAGAACTGGACCGAATTGGCGACCTTCAAGACCGTCAAGAAGCCGGTCGGCAAAGCGCTCCGGACCGGCTCGATGAAGCAGGTTCGTCAATGAGAGACCGTATTGACGAAGAACTGCCGCCGATGTGGCGACACCGAATTGCCGGGCAAAGCGGGTCAGCTTGCCGACGTCGGCCGGTCCCGGCACACCGACCCTCACGGGAACGTCGATGCCGAAACCGCGAAGCTTTGCGATCCAATCTACGATGGCACTCGCGTCGAATCCGAATTGCGTGGTGATCTCGATCGAGCAGCCGGCCTCTTTCAGAAAGGTGATCTTCCACCGGAGCGCATCCCACAGTCTGTCGTTTTCGATCTTCGGATGCCCTTCCGGGTAGCCAACGATCCCCGCATGCCGGATCGCGTGACGCTCGAGCACGTGGCTTCCAAGAAGGAAGAGGGAATCCACGTATGGGCCGGCCGGCACCGCCGGGTCTCCTCCCACGAACATAAACCGTCGTGGGTGTGCGGCTCCGATCAACCCGGCGACCAGATCATCCAGGTCCTCGCGGGATCGGATCCTCCTGGATGAGATGATCGGGACCGGCTCGAAACCGCAGTCGCGAATGATCCGGGCGGCCTCGATGCGCTGCTGATGCGTTTCGTTTCCGAGGAAGGCGATGTTGATCGGCGTTCCTGCCGGGATACTCTCTCTGGCCGACTTGATTTGGGCAATGTCTTTGCCGGTTATCTCCAGCGTATAAAGAGGACGCTTGGCGGTCCATCGCCCTTGAGCATCTATATGGAGGTCGTGCATCCTCATCTCCGCGCGTTGCCGAGAAGCGATCTTAAATTTATTGCTTTCATCTACGCCCCATACATGGTAGACATAATGTATGTCAATAAGCCATACATATGGAGTGAGCCAGATGTGGCGACCGCGGTTGGTTGAAGGCGCCCGCATGAAATATCTCGGGATCGTCGAGGCGCTTGAGGCCGATATTCGGTCAGGCCGCGTCGCGCGCGGCGAGCGCCTGCCGCCGCAGCGGGCAATTGCCGAGGTGCTGAATGTCGATCTGACCACCGTCACACGGGCTTTCAACGAGGCCCGGAGGAGGGGGTTGGTCGAAGCGCAGGCCGGAAGGGGGAGCTTCATCAGCGAAACTCTGGAGGCGAACAGTTCGTCCGAGGGCTCGTCGCCCTTGATCGATCTCAGCATGAATATCCCGCCTCAGCCGCAGGCCGCGAACCTTCGGAAGATCTTTCCGCAGGGGATTTCCGATATATTGGCCGGCTCGCGAGGCTTGCTGAACCTCCACTATCAGGAGAGCAATGGCGCGGATCTGGACAGGCAGGCGGGAGCCAATTGGCTCGGGCAGAGGATAGATGGCGCGACTGCTGATCGCATCGTCGTTGCCGGAGGCGCGCAGAGCGCCCTGTTCGCAATTTGCGATCTGCTGCTCAGCCGCGGTGATGTCATTGCTGCCGGCGCGGTCACCTATCCCGGCCTGAAGGCGGTCGCCATGCAGAAAGGAATTCTCCTGGAGCCGCTGGCCATGGACGATCAAGGCATCATTCCTGATGCCTTCGAAAAGGTCTGCCGCGAGAAGGGGCCGAAAGTCCTCTATCTAATCCCGACGATCGACAATCCGACGACGGCCACGTTGCCAGAAGAGCGGCGGCGGGCGCTTGCCGCGCTCGCGCGCAGGCATGGCGTTGCGATCATCGAGGACGATCCCTATGCGCCGTTGCGTCCGGAGCGTCTCGTCGCCGTGGCGGAACTGGCGAGCGACATCACCTGGCACATCGCCACGCTCTCGAAATGCGCAACGCCCGCACTGCGGGTTGCCTATGTGGTGGCACCGAATGCCAGCCAGGCACTCAGGCTCGCCGGCGTGCTGCGTGCGACGATCCTTATGGCTCCGCCCCTGATGTCCGCGCTGGCAAGCCGTTGGATCTCGGACGGGACCCTCGAGGGGATTGCGGATGCCATCCGGGCAGAGAACGTCGAGCGCCAGAAGCTGGCGTCATCTATCTTCAGGGACATTCCTTTTGCCGCCGATCCGCATGGGCATCACCTCTGGCTGCGTTTGCCCGATCATTGGCGTGCAGCGGATTTTGCCGAACATGCCGATCGCGCCGGGGTCTCGATCGTAGCAAGCTCTGCCTTCGCGACGAGCGCGCATCCGATCGAGGCTGTCAGAATATCGCTCGGCGTCGCTCCGGATCGCGGCGCGCTGGAAGACGCGCTCACCTTGCTTTCCGGCCTGATTGCACAGCCGTCGCTGGCATCCAGGGCCGTCGTTTAGGTTTTGGGGGATCATCGTCATGTCCGATATTTTCAAAGCCGCCGTCATCCAGGCCGCACCCGTGCTATTCGACACGCCGAGGACGATCGCGAAGCTTGCCGATCTCACCCGCGATGCCGCAGGGAAGGGGGCTCGGCTGGTCGTGTTTCCCGAGGCGTTCGTCGGTGGCTATCCGAAAGGCATTGACTTCGGGGCGCGGCTCGGCATGCGCAGCCCCGAAGGCCGCGAGGACTTCCGGCGCTATCACGAGAGCGCAATCGACGTGCCCGGCACCGAGGCGGCACGGCTTGGCGAGATCGCCCGTGACAACTGTGTTCATCTGGTCGTCGGCGTGATCGAGCGGGACGGCGGAACGCTTTACTGCACGTCTCTCACCTACGGACCATCGGGCCGGCTTCTCGGAAAGCATCGCAAGCTGATGCCGACGGCGCTCGAACGCCTCGTGTGGGGCTTTGGCGACGGCTCGACGATCGGTGTCGCCGATACGCCGCTCGGCCGTATCGGCAGCGTCATCTGCTGGGAAAACTACATGCCGCAGCTGCGCATGGCGATGTACGCACAAGGGGTCGAGCTCTATTGCGCGCCGACGGTGGATGACCGCGATACATGGCTGCCGACGATGCGGACGATCGCACTGGAAGGGCGATGCTTCGTCATCTCGGCCTGCCAGTATTTCAGGCGCGACAACGCGCCGCTGGACTACGCGCCCATTCAAGGAGATGATCCTCGGACAGTGCTCATTCGCGGCGGCTCCTGCATCATCGACCCACTCGGAAATATCCTCGTCGAACCCGACTTCACGGGAGAGACCATCAAACTTGCCGAGATCGACCGGCGGGTGATTGCGCGCGGCAAGTATGACCTCGACGTCGTGGGGCACTACGCCCGTCCCGATGTCTTCCGGCTGTCAGTCGACACGCGGCCGAAGTCGGCGGTGGCGTTCGAGCCGCAATCGAACAAGGGCTCCGATCTGGGACCTGCCATCCCTGTCGAGCCGAAGGAGGATACGTTATGTTCGGATTGACGGCACTGGAACTGGCGCGCATCCAGTTTGGCTTTACGATTTCCTTCCACATCGTCTTCCCCGCCATCACCATCGGGCTCGCCAGCTATTTAGCCGTGCTCGAAGGTCTCTGGCTGTGGCGGCAGGAGGCGGTCTACCGCGACCTCTATCATTTCTGGTCGAAGATCTTCGCTGTCAACTTTGCGATGGGCGTCGTCTCCGGCCTGGTCATGGCCTACCAGTTCGGCACCAACTGGAGCTATTTCTCGTCTTTCGCCGGCAGCGTCACCGGACCACTTCTCACTTACGAGGTGCTGACGGCCTTCTTTCTCGAGGCCGGCTTTCTCGGTGTCATGTTGTTCGGCTGGAACAAGGTCGGTCCCGGGCTGCATTTCTTCGCGACGATCATGGTGGCGCTCGGCACGCTGATCTCGGCCACCTGGATTCTGGCCTCCAACAGCTGGATGCAGACGCCGCAGGGCTTCGAGGTCATTAACGGTCGCGTCGTGCCGGTCGACTGGCTGAAGGTGATCTTCAATCCCTCCTTTCCCTACCGTCTGGCGCACATGACGATCGCCGCCTATCTCACGACCGCACTTTTCGTCGGCGCCTCTGGCGCCTGGCATCTGCTGCGGGCGAACGCTACGCCGGCGGTGCGCACCATGCTCTCGATGGCGATGTGGATGGTGCTCGTCGTGGCGCCGATCCAAATCCTGGTCGGCGACCAACATGGCCTCAACACTCTGGAGCACCAGCCGGCCAAGATCGCCGCTATCGAGGGTCACTGGGAGAACATACCTGGCGAGAGCGTGCCGCTCATCCTCTTCGGACTGCCCGACATGGCGGCGGAAACGACGCGCTTTGCGATCGAGATCCCCTATCTCGGCAGCTTGATCCTCGCCCATGATATCAACGGCCACATTCCGGGCCTTAAGGAGTTCGCGCCGGAGGACCGGCCGAACTCGGCGGTCGTCTTCTGGACTTTCCGGCTGATGGTTGGTCTCGGCGTGCTGATGCTGCTGCTTGGCCTCTGGAGTCTCTATCTGCGCTGGCGGGGCGGACTTTATTACTCAAGACCGTTTCTGCGTTTCGCGACGCTCATGGGCCCAGCCGGCGTGATCGCCATCCTTGCCGGCTGGCTCACCACGGAGATCGGGCGGCAGCCATGGGTGGTCTACGGCGTGATGCGGACGAAGGATGCGGTCTCGAACCATTCGGCACTGGCGCTCTCGACGACGCTGATCATGTTCGTCATCATGTACTGTGCTGTCTTCGGCACCGGCGTCAGCTACATGCTGAAACTGGTCGTCAAGGGACCGCAGCCCTTCGACGAACATCCGCCGCACGACAAGGTACAATCGCAGCGGCCGGCGCGGCCGCTTTCTGCGGCACCGGACAACGTCGATTCGGCGGCTGACGCCGGACGGAAGGAGGCTTGACGGCTATGGGCATCGATCTTCCCCTCATCTGGGCCATCATCATCGGCTTCGGTCTTATGATGTACGTCATCATGGACGGTTTTGATCTCGGCATCGGCATCCTGTTTCCATTCGTCGCGAGCCGCGAGGACCGGGATACGATGGTCAATACCGTGGCGCCGGTCTGGGACGGCAACGAAACCTGGCTCGTCCTTGGTGGCGCGGCCCTGCTTGCCGCCTTTCCGCTCGCCTATTCGGTCATCCTTAGCGCGCTCTACCTGCCCCTCGTCCTGATGCTGGCGGGGCTGATCTGGCGCGGCGTCGCCTTCGAATTCCGCTTCAAGGCAGATGAGGCCCACAAACCCTTCTGGGACAAGGCCTTTGCCTGGGGCTCCTATATCGCGACCTTCTCGCAGGGCGTGTCGCTCGGCGCCTTCATCAACGGTTTCGAGGTTACCAACGGCGCCTATTCCGGCGGGCTGCTCGACTGGCTGACGCCGTTCAGCCTGTTCACCGGTCTCGGCCTTCTCGTCGCCTATGCGCTGCTCGGCTCAACCTGGCTCGTCATGAAGACGGAAGGGCCACTGCAGCAGCGCATGAAGGACCTTGCTCGGCCGGTGACGCTCGGCCTGCTTGCCGTCGTCATCGTCGTCAGCGTTTGGACGCCGCTTGCCCATGCTCCGGTTGCCGACCGCTGGTTCTCGCTGCCGAACATGATCTTCTTTGCGCCGGTGCCGGTCCTCGTGCTGCTTGCGACGCTCGCGACCCTCAGAGCCTTGCAGCGCGACTCCCACGCAGGACCCTTCTTGCTGGCGCTCGTCATGCTGTTTCTCGGCTATAGCGGCCTGGGGATCAGCCTGTGGCCGAATATCATCCCGCCTTCGATCTCGATCTGGGATGCCGCCGCGCCGCCGCAGAGCATGGGCTTCACGCTGGTCGGCGCGCTTTTCATTATCCCCTTCATCCTCGCCTATACCGCCTGGTCCTACTACGTCTTCCGCGGCAAGGTGAGGCCGGGCGAGGGCTATCACTGATGCCGGACGCGACCACCCGCAAAGACTGGTTGCGCCGGTTTGGCTGGCTCGTGCTGATCTGGACCGCGAGCGTCGTCGCGCTTGCGGTCGTTGCCATGCTATTCAGGCTGATAATGGGCTTTGCCGGATTGACTGTGTAGCCGCCCGATGCCCGCGGGTGCGAATGGAGGCGGCTCATCGCGGCCTCCGGAATGGGTTCAATTCCCGCGTTTCACGAGCCGCTGCAACAGCGGCTGGGGACGTTCGCCTTCCGCCGCGCTGGCAGAACTTGCCTGCTGCCATTGTGCAGGTGGATGCTCGGCGGGGGTTACGATAGACGTGAAACCACATTGCGCCAGCAACGGAAGCTGATCCGGGAGGATGTGGCCAATGGCTCGGACATCGCCCATGAAGCCATGGCGCTGCCGCAGCGAACGGGCCGCGGTAAAGCCGCGTCCGTCGCGGAACTTCGGAAATGGAATGACCACCAGATCAATCTGATCGAGAAACGGCGCCACAAGGTCCGGCGAGGTCTCCGGCGACAGCAGAATGCCGGCCGGTCGTGCCTCAAGGGATACCGCACCGAGTTCCTGCAACACATCGAACGATGCGATCCGGTACGGCCCGAGCGAACCTTGTTCACCTGCTTCCGGATAGATCCAGCGATCGGGAATCTCGTTACCCACTTGATTAATCAGCGCCATAGACGGCCTCCTTGAAGGGGGTTGCGCCGAGCCGCCGGTAAGTGTCGATGAACGCCTCGCCCCCGATGCGGTTGCCGAGATAGGCATCGACGATAGCCTCGATGGCATCGACGACATTTTCGGAGGCGACGGACGGGCCGATGATGCTGCCGATCGACGCCCTGTCGTCGGCCGAGCCGCCGAGGGTGATCTGGTAGACCTCCTCGCCGTTCTTGTCGACGCCGAGAAGGCCAATATGGCCGACATGGTGATGGCCGCAGGCATTGATGCAGCCGGAGATGTTGAGATCAATCGCCCCTATCTCCTGCTGGCGTTCGGGATCGGCAAAACGCTCGGCGATGCGCTGCGCGACGGGAATGGAGCGTGCGGTGGCAAGACTGCAATAGTCCATGCCCGGGCAGGCGATGATATCGGTGATCAGCCCGACATTGCCGCTCGCAAGCCCGGCTGCAACCAAGCCCTTCCAGAGGGTATGCAGATCGTCCTTGCGTACATGCGGCAGCACGAGGTTCTGTTCGTGGGAGACGCGGATCTCGCCGAAGGAATGCCGGTCGGCAAGATCGGCGACAGCCTCCATCTCTTCGGCACTGACGTCGCCCGGGATGCCGCCGACGGGCTTCAGCGAAACGACGGCTGAGATATAGCCCGCCTGCCGGTGCGGATGCGTATTGGTTTTCACCCAGGCGCGAAAGGCGCGATCCGCGGCAAGCGCCCGCTCAAGCTCTGCCGAATGGCGCAGCAGGTTCTCGAAAGGCGGCGGAACGAAGCGAGCGGCGACGGCTTCGACGATCTCGTTTTCCAGCACGCAGTGATCGGCCGGCAGGCCAGCGAATTCTTCCTCTATCATCCGGATGAAATTCTCCGGCTTCATCTCGCGCAACAGGATCTTGATGCGGGCTTTGTAGATGTTGTCGCGTCGGCCAAGCGCATTGTAGACGCGCAGGATCGCCTCGACATAGCGCAACAGGTCGCGAACCGGCAGCCAGTCGCGCACCTTGGTGCCGACGACCGGCGTGCGGCCGAGACCGCCGCCGGCATAGATGGTGAAGCCCGGTTCGCCAGCGGCATTGCGGCTTGCCAGGATGCCGATGTCGTGTACCCGCACGGCCGCCCGGTCCTTAGGGCTGCCGGTGATGGCGATCTTGAACTTGCGTGGCAGGTAGGTGAATTCCGGATGATCGGTCGACCATTGCCGGAGGATCTCGGCATAAAGGCGCGGATCGACCACTTCCTCGGCCGCAGCCCCGGAAAAATGGTCGGTCGTGACATTGCGCACGCAATTGCCGCTGGTCTGGATCGCATGCAGGTCGGCTTCGGCCAGGATCGCCAGGATATCCGGCGCATCCTTGAGTCGCGGCCAGTTGAACTGAATGTTCTGGCGTGTCGTGAAATGCCCGTAGCCGCGGTCGTAGTGCCGGGCGACATAGGCAAGCTGGCGCATCTGCGCGGCGCTGAGCACGCCATAGGGCAGGGCGACCCGCAGCATATAACCATGAAGCTGCAAATAGAGACCGTTCATCAGCCTGAGCGGCTTGAACTCCTCCTCGCTGAGTTCGCCGGCAAGCCGCCGGTCCACCTGGCGGCGGAACTGTTCGGCGCGGTCGCGCAGGAACTGCCGGTCGTACTCGTCATAGCGGTAGATGCCGGCGTAGGGCGAAACCGAGGAGGCTGAGGGCGGTTCCGGAAAGGGCGGCTCCGCCCATTGCGCGGCCGGTGCCTTCTTCGCCAGGTCGGGGCGCACGCTCGGGCCGCTGCCCCGCAGGCGTTCACGCCTGGCGCTTGCCCTCCATTCCCCGCCTGTTTCATCGGCGCCGATCTCGCGCACGTCGACGACGATATTGCCGCGTTCGCTGAGGCGGGCGGTCTCCAGAGATGCGGCAAGCCCTCCCTCATCGATGGGCATCGCCTTCTCGATCTCTTCGGTCCAGCGCTCTCTGGCGTCGAGCCAGACGGCAACGCCATCGGCGAGCCGGTTGGCGGTAATCAGGTGTGCGGGCATATCCGTCCCTCCCTTTGCAAGAAACCAACGTAAGAAATCAGGCTGCCGCCCGACGGCCGTGCCAGCCGAGCCGGTCGCGCACGTCGATGAGGCCTTCGACCAGGGCGCGCATGTGCGCTTCCGTGTGGAAGGGCGTCGGCGTGATCCTCAGACGTTCCTGGCCCCGTGCTACCGTCGGATAGTTGATCGGCTGGACATAGATGTTGTGACGGGCGAGCAGCAGCTCGCTGGTCTGGCGGCACAGATGCGCATCGCCGATGATCAGGGGCAGGATGTGGCTCGGGCTGTCGAGGACCGGCATGTCCGCCGCCTCCAGCATCGCCTTGAGCTGCCGGACATTCGCCTGCTGCTCCGCCCGCTCCTCGGGATGGGCCTTCAGGTGCTGCACAGCCGCAAGCGCCCCGGCGGCGAGATGCGGGCACATGGAGGTGGTGAAGATGAAACTGTCGGCAAAACTGCGCACGACGTCCATCAGCAGCGCCGGCCCGGTAATATACCCGCCCATGACGCCGAAGGCCTTGGCGAGCGTTCCCTCGATGATCGTCAGCCGCCCGGCGACGCCCTGCTGCTCGGCAACGCCGCCGCCATGGGTACCGTAGAGGCCGACGGCATGCACTTCATCGAGATACGTGATGGCGCCGTGTCTCTCGGCGACGTCGCAGATGGCGCAGCGCCCAGATTTCCCGCATCGAAGCGATTTGCAACCGCAACCTATCTCCCAGCGCAAAAGCGCTAATGATAGAAGCCGGGGTTGATATGGCCTCTCGCCGCCCTTGAAGCCAGCAATGCGAAGTTTGCGATTGTTTTCTTGGTTCGTGGACCCCGCAAGTTTCACGATGATGGGTGCGCGCATGGTTTGCCGCCAATATGGCGATCGAGGGGGCAAGAGCTGCGAGCTGAGTCACTCCAGTCTCCTTCGAAACAGCCATGACGCGGTGCTGAGGGTTCCGGCAGCGATCAGGCCGAGCGGCCATGTTTGGCGCCAGACCTCGCTGAACGGGATGTCCTTGAGGAAGATGCCCTTTACGATCACCAGAAAGTAGCGCAGCGGGTTGATCAACGTGACCGGCTGCAGCCAGTCCGGCATGTTTTCGATCGGTGTGGCAAAGCCGGAAAGAAGCATCGCCGGCACCATGAAAAGAAAGGCGCCGAGGATCGCCTGCTGCTGTGTCAT
>NZ_JBNDHT010000039.1:0-48910 GCF_056755115.1 Rhizobium sp. SVR5-2C
TGCTGGATTCCGTTCAGATCAGAATGGCGCTGACCTCAGTCTTTCCGGCGCCGAACTCGTATTGAGCGGTCCCGGAGTGAATGATCGAGAGCCAGTCGCCGCTTGCAAGCTCAGCGAGACCGAAGGCCGTCTCGCGGGTTGCTGCCGTCGAGGCTACGCCCGCCACGGCGGCAAGCGTATTGGCGCCGTTCGCCTCGAGCCGTGCCCCGTAGGCCGAGGATGTCACCGTGCTTGTTGTCAGGAACAGCAGGTAAAGCCCTGTTGCCGGAATGATCAGCCTGTTGCCGGAGCCGGAGGGAACAGCAGCGCCGAGCGCGAATCCGCCTTGCTGCACATGCAGGGTATCGAAACCCGTCCTGCTGTTGTTTGCCGGTGTTGACGTCGCTGCGGCAAGCGAGGCCCGGACGATAGGGCGCGCCGGCGTTTTCACGATGCCGCCCGCCGCAATTGCCAGGGCGGTCTGCCAGCTTGTGCCGTCGCCACTCACTTTGATTGCGAATTCATCGTTACCGGCGAGTCCCATTTCTGCGCGGCCTGACCAGCCCGACTGGAAGAGCAGGGAGGCGGTATCGCCCGCGGCGGCTTTGTTGACCTTGACCTGATGCCCTTGGCCTTCATGGCTGAAGAGGCTGGCATGTGCCGCGACGGCAAGCCGGTTCGTGGCATCGGCCGTGGCGTTGAGGCCGAGAAGCGGCAAGCTGCCTGGGACGGGCAAAGAGAGGTCGCTCCAGAGGCCGGCCTGCAGGACGCGGAACCGGCCTGTGTCGAGGAAGAAGGCGCGCCAGCCTTCGCGCGGACTGATGTAGAGCCAGGCGCCGTCCTGGCGGAAAGCGAGCCTGCCTTCCTTGCCGGTCCAAAGACCGCCGGCACTGGGCGCAATCAGATAGCAGTCACCTTCCGACGGGGTTTCGGGAGGTACTGCCGCTTCTTCTTTCACTGTCAGCTGCACAATGGCGTCGAGACGCTGCAGCGCCTCGTTATGCGTCACGTGCTTCTGAGATTGTGAGGGGAGAATGTAGGGGAGGGCGAGATTAATTGTTTCGTCTGACAAGGTGTGGCCTCCGGTTGGCGCAACGGCGCGGTTATTGCCGCATCGTAAGGCCATCCCTAGGGTGCGCTGACGAAAACGCCCTTCCTCTGTTGATTTCTAAGGATTTTATTCGGAAGTCATGCGCATCCGCGCGGGGTTCACCTTGCCGCCCCAGGCGATAAAGTCGGGATTGGCGAAGTCGAAATCCGCGTTGGCGCCGGTCTTTCCATAGGTGAGAGGCGATCCGTCCACGGTGACCGTCGTGCCGCCCGCCGCCCGCAGCACGGCATCGCCGGCCGCCGTATCCCACTCCATTGTGCGACCGAAGCGCGGATAAACGTCTGCCTTTCCCTCAGCGAGGAGGCAGAATTTCAGTGAGGAGCCGATATTCGTGCATTCCGAAATCGCTTGTTCGAAAAGAAATTTGTCGGTCGCAGGACTGTTATGACTCCGGCTTGCGAGGGCAAGACGGTTGAGGGGCGGCTCCCGAACCGCAATCGGGACGCGCTCAGTCACCGTAAAATCGACGCCAACGATGAGTTTTTCGGCATGTCCTGCTTCGCCCGCGAAAGCGACGCCGAGTGCCGGTGCATAGACGATACCGGCAACCGGGATGCCATTCTCCACATAGGCGATGTTGACGGTGAATTCGCGCCGCCTGTCGACGAATTCACGTGTGCCGTCGAGCGGGTCCACAAGGAAAAAGGCCTTTCCCTCGACATCCGGCACTTGACCGGCCGCTACCGATTCTTCGGCGATCACGGGAATATCGGGATAGCTGCGGGCAAGATGCGCCAGGATAATGCGCTCTGCCTCCTCATCTGCGCGAGTCACCGGGCTGGAGTCTGCCTTCATAGCGACGGCGCAGCCCTCTTCGAAGATCGTGATGATCACTCCGCCCGCTTCGAGTGCCGCCTTTTCGAATATCTCCAGCATCTTTCCCTCAAGGAACGCAAACATCTGAAAGCTCTTTCGGCAGTATAGAGATAAATAGGGGATGCGAGCCAGTTTTTGCGCGGCAGCGGAAATTCGTCAGAAACGGATGGTATGCATCGAGATATTTTTTCGCGCGTCGCTAGCAGATTCGGTGTAAAAATTGCTCAGAAATCCGGTTTCGTGGAATAAGTAATAGCTCGGCGTTGGGGGCATGTTGCTGGTTCTTTGAGGCTGTTTGGTTAATCCACATTCCGGTTCCGGCTAAAATTTCATCGAAGAATGCCTGTTTTGTGTGGATTTTGATCCGAAACGCGCCATCTGCGTCCAGTTGAACAAGAATCTGACCCAGTAAAGCCTTTTTGTCTTCACATTTTCGCGGAAAGCGGTATGGATTGCCGCTTATAAGGTTCCGGCAAAAGCGGAACTGCACACCAAAAAGAGATGCAGCGCGCGGCTCGCATCCAGGGGAAATGATATATGGAGTACTTCGTCCAGCAGCTCTTTAATGGGCTGACGCTCGGGTCCATCTATGGCCTCGTCGCAATTGGCTACACGATGGTTTATGGCATTATCGGCATGATCAATTTCGCCCATGGCGATATCTTCATGCTCGGCGGTTTCGCTGCCCTCATCGTTTTTCTCGTTCTGACATCCATCTTCGCAGGCCTTCCCGTAGCCGTTCTGCTGCTGGCCATGCTTGTGGTTGCGATGCTGATGACGAGCCTGTGGAATTGGACCATCGAGCGCGTTGCATACCGGCCGCTGCGAGGCTCTTTCCGGCTGGCGCCGCTGATTACCGCGATCGGCATGTCGATCACGCTGTCCAACTTCATTCAGGTGACGCAGGGTCCGCGCAACAAGCCGATTCCGCCGCTCGTAAGCAAGGTTTACGCCATCGGTGGTCTCTCGATTTCGCTGAAGCAGATCATCATCATCGTCATCACGGGGGTGTTGCTTGCTGCCTTCTGGTATATCGTCAACCGCACGGCGCTCGGACGCGCCCAGCGTGCGACGGAGCAGGACCGGAAGATGGCCGCGCTTCTCGGCGTCAACGTCGACCAGACGATCTCCATCACCTTCGTCATGGGCGCCGCACTGGCCGCCGTCGCCGGCACCATGTATCTGATGTACTATGGCGTTGCATCCTTCAGCGATGGCTTCGCGCCGGGTGTCAAAGCCTTTACCGCAGCCGTTCTCGGTGGCATCGGCTCGCTGCCGGGTGCCGTTCTCGGCGGGCTGATGATCGGCCTCATCGAGTCGCTGTGGTCCGCCTATTTCACGATCGCCTACAAGGATGTCGCAACCTTTGCGATCCTCGCTTTCGTCCTGATCTTCAAGCCGACCGGCATTCTCGGACGGCCGGAAGTCGAGAAGGTATAACATCATGGCAAACATCGAAAATTCTGCTGGCAAGCCCGCACCGGGGCTTGTCCGGAAGGGCCTGACGGAAGCCTTCTTCGCGGCCCTCCTGTCTTTCGGCCTGTTCGTTCTCTATGTCGGGCTCAAGACCGATCAGAACATCAACAACGAGCTGGTCATCGTCCAGCGCTGGGGCCTGCTGGCCAGCTTCGTGGCGATCGCCGCAATCGGCCGCTTCGTCGTCGTTGTCTTCGTCAGGCCGAATATCGACCGGCGGAAGCTCGCGAAGGCAAAGCACGGCGAGCTGGAAATCTCGACGGAGAAGGGCTTCCTACGTCAGCATTTCCTGAAAATCGCTCTAGTCGCGCTGCTGTTGTATCCCATGGCCATCTATGCGCTTCTCGGCGCGCAGGGTTCGCTGAAATGGGTCGACAACTTCGGCATCCAGATTCTCATCTATGTCATGCTCGCCTGGGGCTTGAACATCGTCGTTGGCCTCGCCGGCCTGCTTGACCTCGGTTACGTCGCCTTCTACGCGGTCGGCGCGTATTCCTATGCGCTGCTTTCCAGCCATTTCGGCCTGTCTTTCTGGGTCCTGCTGCCCCTGTCGGGTATGCTGGCCGCACTCTGGGGCGTCATCCTCGGTTTCCCGGTGTTGCGCCTGCGCGGCGACTACCTCGCCATCGTTACGCTCGCTTTCGGCGAAATCATCCGTCTTGTGCTCATCAACTGGACGGATCTGACCAGAGGTACCTTCGGTATTTCCGGCATCCCGAAGGTGACCCTGTTCGGCATTCCCTTCGATGCGACGTCCGGCGGTTTTGCCAAGCTTTTCGGCCTTCCGATGTCGTCGGCTTACTACAAGATTTTCCTCTTCTATCTGATCCTCGCTCTCTGCATGGTGACCGCCTATGTCACGATCCGGCTTCGCCGCATGCCGATCGGCCGCGCCTGGGAAGCTCTGCGCGAGGACGAGATCGCCTGCCGCTCGCTCGGGATCAATACGGTCACGACAAAGCTCTCTGCCTTTGCGACGGGCGCGATGTTCGGCGGCTTCGCCGGTTCGTTCTTCGCAGCGCGCCAGGGCTTCGTTTCGCCGGAATCCTTCGTGTTCCTGGAATCAGCGGTGGTTCTCGCCATCGTCGTCCTGGGCGGCATGGGCTCGCTAACCGGCATCGCGATCGCTGCCATCGTCATGGTCGGTGGTACCGAACTGCTGCGCGAAATGGACTTCCTGAAGGTCGTGTTCGGCCCGGATTTCACGCCGGAACTCTACCGCATGCTTCTCTTCGGCCTCGCCATGGTCGCCGTCATGCTGTTCAAGCCTCGCGGCTTCGTCGGCTCGCGTGAACCGACTGCTTTCCTCAAGGAGCGGAGGGCAGTATCCGGAACCTTTATCAAGGAGGGGCACGGCTGATGAGCCCCGTAGAGATGACGACTACCATGTCCACGGATACCTTGCTCAAGGTCGAGCACCTGTCGATGAAGTTCGGCGGCTTGATGGCTATCAACGACCTATCCTTCGAAGCCAAGCGAGGCGACATCACCGCGCTGATCGGTCCGAACGGTGCCGGCAAGACCACCGTCTTCAACTGCATTACCGGCTTCTATAAGCCCACGATGGGCATGATCACGCTGAAGCAGCAGCACGGGAAAGAGTATCTGCTGGAGCGCCTGCCGGATTTCCGCATTACCAAGGAAGCCAAGGTCGCACGTACCTTCCAGAACATCCGGCTGTTTTCGGGCCTGACGGTTCTGGAAAACCTGCTCGTCGCCCAGCACAACAAGCTGATGAAGGCATCGGGTTACACGGTTCTCGGCCTGCTCGGCATCGGCCCCTACAAGAAAGAGGCCGCCGCAGCCATCGAGCGCGCACGATTCTGGCTGGAAAAGGCTGATCTGATCAGTCGTGCCGACGACCCGGCGGGCGATCTCCCTTATGGTGCGCAGCGGCGTCTGGAAATTGCCCGCGCCATGTGCACCGAACCCGAACTGCTCTGCCTGGACGAGCCGGCCGCAGGCCTTAACCCGCGCGAATCTGCCGCCCTTAACGCACTGTTGCGGGGAATCCGCGCAGAAACCGGCACATCGATCCTGCTCATCGAGCACGACATGTCGGTGGTCATGGAAATCTCTGACCATGTCGTCGTGCTGGAATACGGCCAGAAGATCTCCGACGGCACGCCGGAGCACGTGAAGAACGACCCGAGGGTTATCGCGGCCTATCTCGGTGTTGAGGACAAAGAAGTGGAGGAGGTCATCGCAACCGTCGAGAACCTCGAAGGGGGCGTAAATTGATGGCCGGTGAACAGCTTCTCAAGGTTCAGGGCGTCGAAACCTACTACGGCAATATCCGCGCGCTCGCAGGCGTCGATGTCGACGTCCATAAGGGTGAGATCGTCAGCCTGATCGGCGCCAACGGCGCCGGGAAATCGACGCTGATGATGACGATCTGCGGTAGCCCGCAGGCTCGCAAGGGCGCCGTCATCTTCGAAGGTAGCGACATTACCCGCATGCCGACGCACGAAATCGCCCGGCTTCGCATAGCACAGTCGCCGGAAGGCCGCCGCATTTTCCCGCGGATGACCGTCACGGAAAACCTCCAGATGGGCGCGGGCCTCGATAACCTCAAGCATTTCAACGAGGACGTCGAGAAGATCTTCACGCTGTTCCCGCGTCTCAAGGAACGTCACGCGCAGCGCGGCGGCACGCTTTCGGGCGGCGAACAGCAGATGCTGTCGATCGGCCGTGCGCTGATGGCACGCCCGAAGCTCCTGCTTCTCGACGAACCGTCGCTCGGTCTTGCGCCGCTGATCGTCAAGGGCATCTTCGACGCGATCAAGAAGCTCAACGAGCAGGAAGGCTTGACCGTTTTCCTCGTGGAGCAGAACGCATTCGCTGCGCTGAAACTCTCGCATCGCGCTTACGTGATGGTGAACGGCAAGGTGACGATGAGTGGTTCGGGCAAAGAGCTGCTCGCCAATCCTGAAGTCCGTGCCGCCTATCTCGAAGGCGGAAGACATTGAGCCGGTAGAAAAGGAGAGTTTGATATGCAGGGACTTTTCTTTGAGGCAGATTCTGGCGTGCGGATGGCCATCCGCGGACTTGTGATGCTGATTGGCTTCTGGACGGCGTGGCGTGCGGGCAGGGCTGCGGCTGAAAGCTGGAGCAACTATCCGCAGGTCATCGTCTATACTTTCCTCCTCGCCTGGGTGATGCAGTTCCTGCATCACGCCCTCTTTGACGGGCCGATGCTCAGCACCTTCTATTATGTCATCGATTTCGTGCTGCTGCTTGTCTTCTCGACGGCAGGTTTCCGCTATCGCCGCACCAATCAGATGGTTAACAACTATTACTGGCTGTACGAAAAGACATCCGCGTTCTCGTGGAAGAACAAACATTGACAGCCCGTTGAAACTAGGCATGAATTGCCTTCAGAGTGGAACAGCTTTCCTGGCGCAGTGATGGTGGGCAATGCGCCGGGTCTTGGACCAGAACCCGCCCAAATAATTGGGAGTAAAATATGAAGAAGTCTCTTCTGTCGGCAGTGGCTCTGACGGCGTTGGTCGCCTTCAGCGGCAACGCGTGGGCCGACGTTCTCATCGGCGTCGGCGGTCCGCTGACCGGCCCGAATGCTGCTTTCGGCGCTCAGCTTCAGAAGGGTGCCGAGCAGGCAGTTGCCGACATCAACGCGGCAGGCGGCATCAACGGCGAGCAAATCAAGCTCGAACTCGGTGACGACGTTTCGGACCCGAAGCAGGGCATCTCGGTCGCCAACAAGTTCGTCGCTGACGGCGTGAAGTTCGTCGTCGGCCACTTCAACTCGGGCGTTTCGATCCCGGCGTCTGAGGTGTACGCTGAAAACGGCATCCTCGAAATCACCCCGGCTGCAACGAACCCGGTGTTCACCGAGCGCGGCCTTTGGAACACCTTCCGCACCTGCGGACGTGACGACCAGCAGGGCGCGATTGCCGGCAAGTATCTTGCCGATCACTTCAAGGATGCCAAGATTGCTGTCGTTCACGACAAGACCCCTTACGGTCAGGGCCTTGCCGACGAAACCAAGAAGGCTCTGAACGCCGCTGGCGTCACGGAAGCCATGTACGAAGGCATCAACGTCGGCGACAAGGACTTCTCCGCGCTCATCGCCAAGATGAAGGAAGCCGGCGTCTCGATCATCTACTGGGGTGGTCTGCACACCGAAGCGGGTCTCATCATCCGCCAGGCTGCCGACCAGGGCCTGAAGGCGACGCTCGTTTCGGGTGACGGTATCGTCTCGAACGAACTCGCTTCCATCGCTGGCGACGCGGTTGCCGGTACGCTGAACACCTTCGGCCCGGATCCGACCACCAACCCGGCCAACAAGGAACTCGTAGAGAAGTTTAAGGCTGCCGGTTTCAACCCGGAAGCTTATACCCTCTACTCCTACGCTGCAGTGCAGGCGATCGCTGGTGCTGCCAAGGCAGCCGGCTCGGTAGACCCCGAAGCCGTTGCCGCAGCGATGAAGGAAAAGGGCCCGTTCCCGACGGTTCTCGGCGACATGTCCTTCGACGAAAAGGGCGACCCGAAGCTCCCGGGCTACGTCATGTACGAATGGAAGAAGGGTCCGGACGGCAAGTACAGCTACTTCCAGCAGGAAGCTGCCAAGTAAGCTTTGCTTGAACGGTTCACACCGCTTACAGGAAGCCCGGTCTCGACCGGGCTTCTTTGTTTTTGAAGCCGCCTTCGGCGCATAGCCGTTTGCATTCCGGCCACGCTCAGCTAACTGTTGGCCCCACCAGAATTCAGAAACGGAAGTTCCCGATGTCCCGACCGCGCATCCTCGTCACCCGCCGATGGCCCTTTGCTGCCGAGGCGGCGCTTGCGGAGCGCTTCGACGTGACGTTCAACCAAGCCGACATCCCGCTGAATACCGATCAGTTTCGCCAGGCGTTCTCGGAGTATGACGCGATCCTGCCCACCGTCTCGGACAAGCTGCCAGCCGCTGTCTTCGCGGGCGATGTCCGCACGAAAATCCTCGGCAATTTCGGTGTCGGCTACAACCACATCGACATCGCCGCAGCCAAGGCCAAAGGCATCGCGGTCACCAATACGCCAGGGGTGCTGACTGACTGCACCGCGGATATCGCCATGCTGCTGCTGCTAGCAGTCGCCCGCCGCGGCGGCGAGGGCGAGCGCCAGGTGCGTGCCGGCGCCTGGAGCGGTTGGTGCCCGACGCACATGATCGGAACGAAGGTGACCGGCAAGACGGTCGGCATTATCGGTTTCGGCCGCATCGGCAAGGCCTTTGCCCAGCGCTGCCATTTCGGCTTCGGCATGGATGTCGTCTTCTATAACCGGTCGAAGGTCGATGAAGCCGAGGCGGCGCGTTACGGCGCACGTCAGCTTGCGACGGTGGAGGAGGTGCTGGTCGCCTCCGATTTCATATCGCTGCATTGCCCGGGCGGAGCCGAGAACCGGCATCTGATGAACGCGGAACGCTTTGCGGCAATGAAGCCGGGTGCGTTTCTGATCAATACGGCGCGCGGCGACGTGGTCGACGAAGCGGCGTTGATCGGCGCTTTGGATAGCGGCACGATCCGCGGCGCAGGCCTCGATGTTTATGAAGCTGAGCCGCAGGTGCCCGAGAGACTGAAGGCAATGGAAAACGTCGTCCTCCTGCCGCATCTCGGCAGTGCGACGGAGGAAACCCGGACCGCGATGGGCATGAAGGTGGTGGACAACATCACCGCCTTCTTCGAGGGCAGGAAGCCGCCGGACAGGGTGGCTTGAAAGAACAACATCCTCCTCACCAACAAAATCTAGCACTTAGCTAAAGCTAAGATGCTGATTTTGTATCCTCTCCCCGCTGGGTAAGAGGAAGGAGTGCCACGAAGAGACTTGCCCTTCTCCCCTCGGAGAGAAGGTGCCGGCGGGCGGATGAGGGGGCGGGGTACTGTTCACGTCTCATGCAGCATATCGGCTGCCGTTACCTGACCATCCGAGTGGCAGATGCTGCTTTTTAAGGCGTATTCCATACGCTGCCAAACCCGTCTGCCGCGGCTGCGGCCGGTTCGGCGGATGGCACAAAGATTGCTCACTTAAAATATTTGCCGGATTGAATGAGAACAGCCGGGCAAACGGCGAAGGCGCAGGGAGACGGAATGACGACCGTGGCGGCGACCACCAGACCGCAAAGGGCCGAAGGGCGCGGGCATCTGGCCGCAAAGCTGCTGGACGGGCGTGCGCGTATCCGCGAACTCTACCAGGAGGGTGCCGCCAAGATCCGCCTGCCGGAGACCTTCGATGCGTCCATGGAGGCGGTCATCATCAATACGGCCGGTGGGTTGACCGGCGGCGACCGGATGAACTGGAGCGTCGTCGCAGGACCCGGCACGCGTATCGACGTAACCACGCAGGCATGCGAGAAGATCTACAAGGCATCGGCTGGCACGGCGGAAGTAATGACCACGATCACGGCGGGCGCGAATTCGCGCATCGACTGGCTGCCGCAGGAGACCATTCTCTTCGACCGTGCGTCGCTGTCTCGCCGCCTCGATGTCGATCTTGACGAGACCGCGGAATTTCTCGCCGTAGAAGCAATCCTGCTCGGCCGCAAGGCGATGGGCGAGGTCATGGAGACCGGGCTTTTCTGTGATCGCTGGCGTATCCGCCGTGCGAGCAGGCTGATCCATGCCGAGGAGCTGCGGCTTGACGGTGCCGTCAACGCGCTCACGGCTCGCCAGCCCGTCCTGAGCGGGCAGGTTGCCTTTGCGACGCTGCTTTATGCCGGACCGCTTGCCGATAGCTATCTCGTGAAGGTCCGGCCGCTCGTCGAGGGCCACATGGCGGGTGCGAGCGCATGGAATGGAAAGCTCGTGGTGCGCGCTGCAGCAGCCGATGGCTTCGCCCTCAGAAAAATCCTGATCCCGGTCATTTCCGCCTTGCGCAACGGAGCGCCTGTGCCGAAAGTCTGGAACCTCTAATCTGAACGGATGAATGATGAACCTCACTCCAAGAGAAAAAGACAAGCTGTTGATTTCCATGGCAGCGATGGTGGCACGGCGGCGTTTGGAGCGCGGCGTGAAGCTCAATTACCCTGAAGCGATCGCCCTGATCAGCGACTACGTCGTTGAAGGCGCGCGTGACGGCCGCCCGGTCGCCGAATTGATGGAGGCGGGAGCCCACGTCATCAGCCGCGATCAGGTGATGGTGGGCATCGCCGAGATGATCCATGACGTTCAGGTGGAAGCGACGTTCCCCGATGGAACCAAGCTCGTCACTGTTCACGAACCGATCCGCTGAGGAAAAGCGATGCTGGAACTTCGTCCGAACTGCGAATGCTGCGACACGGAGCTGCCGCCTGAAAGCCGAGAGGCGATGATCTGCACGTTCGAGTGCACCTTCTGCGCGGACTGCGTGGATGGTGTGCTGCAGGGGCGGTGCCCGAACTGCGGTGGCGAATTCACCCGCCGTCCCGTGCGTCCGACCGCTATGCTTGCCAAATATCCGGCATCGATAAAGCGCGTGCTCAAAGCAGAAGGTTGCGCGCCGCAAAGGGCGGCGTGAGGAGAACGACATGATCCCAGGCGAAATCATTGCCGCGAGCGGCGACATCGAACTGAATGCCGGTCAGCCGACCGTGACGCTTGAGGTTTCGAACACCGGTGACCGCCCCGTGCAGGTTGGCAGCCATTACCATTTTGCGGAAACCAACGCGGGACTTTCCTTCGATCGTGACAAAGCCCAGGGCATGCGCCTCGATATACCGGCAGGCACCGCCGTTCGGTTCGAGCCGGGCCAGACGCGTTCCGTGACGCTGATACCGCTTTCCGGCAAGCGCGAAGTCTACGGCTTCCGCCAACTCGTGATGGGCAAGCTCTAAGAAAAAAGACGGGAGACAATTGAATGCGATCGACTCTGTACCTGGTCGCCGCGGCAGCAGCGCTGATGGCCAGTACCGCGCAAGCTCAGGAGGCGGATTGCAAGAATCCGCAGACACAGGCCGATATGACCTTTTGTGAGCAGTCTCGCTACGAGACTGCAGATACGGCACTGACCGAGCAGTGGAAAAAGACGCGCGCGGCACTGGCTGCGACGGACAAGGATCTGGATGAGAATGATCGCGGCGCCGAGAAGGCGCTGCTGACGGCCCAGCGCGCCTGGATCTCCTATCGAGACGCTCATTGCCAAGCCTACGGCTTTCAGGCGCGGGGCGGTACGATGGAGCCGATGCTGGTTGCCGGCTGCCTTGCCGATCTCACGGACGAACGGACCAAGCAGCTCAAAGAGCTCTCCGACGCGATGGGGAACTGAAGGTGACCCGGAAGATCGTGATCGTCGGCAATGGTGAAATCGGCAGGGAAGGGGCCGCGGCAATCGCCGCTGCGGACTTCGTCATCCGGTTCAACGAGTGCCGCTCCTATGCTGCAAGCCCGGGCCGGACCGATGTGGTCGCCGTCTGCAATACCGGCAGACCGGGGAAGGCGATGATTGGTTCGGATGCCTGGCGGAACCATCGCGCCGTCATCGAAGCCTCCGAAATTTGGAGCGTCCGCGACCCCGAAAAGTTTGCCGCTTTCAAGGCGCCGCTGGCCGTTTCACATCCTGACCTCGATGATTTCTGCGATGATTATACGAGTCAGTTCAATGTCTTCTGCGAGGATGCTGGCAAACGGCATGTGGTCGTTCAGAAATCGATTCATGAAGCCGTAGAAGCTGAGCTCGCCGCTTTCAATCCCGCACCCTACGTCGTTCCGAGCAGCGGCATGATCGTCATCGCCGAGACGTTCCGGCAGTTTCCCGATGCGGATATCTTGCTCTCCGGCTTCAACCATACCGGCTGGGAATGGCATCCCTTCGCCGCCGAAAGGCAGCTCGTTGACAGCTATGTCGCCGCTGGCCGCATCACGCGGCTTCCAAGGGCGAACGCATCCCTTTCTTCCTCCCAAGGAGCCTGACCGATGCCCCATAAGATTTCCCGCGCCGCTTATGCCAGCATGTTCGGTCCGACCGTCGGCGACAAGGTGCGGCTTGCCGATACGGAACTCTTCATCGAGGTCGAGAAAGATTTCACCACCTATGGCGAAGAGGTGAAGTTCGGCGGCGGCAAGGTGATCCGCGACGGGATGGGGCAGAGCCAGGTGACGCGCGCCAGCGGTGCGGTCGACACCGTCATCACCAATGCCGTCATCGTCGACCATACCGGTATCGTCAAGGCCGACATCGGCCTCAAGGACGGGCGGATCGTGGCGATCGGCAAGGCCGGCAATCCGGACACGCAGCCGGGCGTCAACATCATCGTCGGACCGGGCACGGAAGCGATCGCCGGCGAGGGCAAGATCGTGACGGCGGGCGGCATGGATAGCCACATCCACTTCATCTGCCCGCAACAGATCGAGGAAGCGCTGATGTCAGGGCTGACCTGTATGCTGGGCGGCGGGACAGGCCCTGCCCACGGCACGCTGGCGACGACCTGCACGCCTGGACCCTGGCATATCGCTCGGATGATCGAGGCGGCCGATGCCTTCCCGATGAACCTTGCCTTCGCAGGCAAGGGCAACGCCTCCCTGCCGGGGGCACTGGAGGAAATGGTGCTTGCGGGCGCCACCTCGCTGAAGCTGCACGAAGATTGGGGCACGACGCCGGGCGCCATCGATTGCTGCCTCTCCGTCGCCGACCAGTATGATGTGCAGGTGATGATCCACACGGATACGCTGAACGAAAGCGGCTTCGTCGAGGATACGATCGGCGCCATCAAGGGCCGCACGATCCATGCGTTTCACACCGAAGGCGCCGGCGGCGGCCATGCGCCTGACATTATCAAGATCTGCGGCCAATCGAATGTCATTCCGTCTTCGACCAATCCGACGCGGCCCTATACGGTCAACACGATCGCGGAGCATCTCGACATGCTGATGGTCTGCCACCACCTGTCGCCGTCGATCCCGGAGGATATCGCCTTTGCCGAAAGCCGCATCCGCAAGGAGACGATCGCCGCCGAAGACATCCTGCATGACCTCGGCGCCTTCTCGATCATCTCATCCGACAGCCAGGCCATGGGGCGCGTCGGCGAGGTGGCGATCCGCACCTGGCAGACCGCCGACAAGATGAAGCGCCAGCGCGGCCGGTTGAGGGAGGAGAAGGGTGACAACGATAATTTCCGTGTCCGCCGCTACATCGCCAAGTACACGATCAATCCGGCGATTGCCCACGGCCTGTCGCACGAGATCGGTTCGGTCGAAGTCGGCAAGCGCGCCGATCTCGTCATCTGGAATCCGGCCTTTTTCGGCGTGAAGCCCGACATGGTGCTGCTCGGCGGCTCGATTGCTGCCGCTCCCATGGGCGATCCGAACGCCTCGATCCCGACGCCGCAGCCTGTGCACTACCGTCCGATGTTCGCATCCTACGGCAAGAGCCTGACGAATTCCTCCGTGACTTTCGTCTCGCAGGCGTCGCTCGATGCGGGTCTCAAGGGACGGCTCGGCGTCGCCAAGGACCTGATCGCGGTCAAGAACACCCGCGGCGGCATCTCCAAGGCGTCGATGATCCACAACAGCCTGACGCCTGATATCGAGGTCGATCCGGAAACCTACGAGGTTCGCGCTGATGGTGAATTGTTGACCTGCGAACCGGCGACAGTGCTGCCAATGGCGCAGCGTTATTTCCTCTTCTAATCGGACCGATTGACCTCATCTTTATGCAGTTGCCGCAGGCGCCATGCACCTGCGGAATGGCTGTTATGCGCCGCGGTATTTTTGTTTCTTTCATGCTGCATTGCCGCGAATTCTTCGCTAGTGAGGACTCTCCATTTTCGGGGTCGCGGATTTTCCCAAGGTTTGCCGCAGACCCTCCCACGAAGGAGATTTCGATGATCGGCAAGAAGGTTCCCACCGTTGTTTTCCGCACCCGCGTCCGCGACGAGGCCGTTGGCGGTCCCAATCCGTTCCGCTGGGAGGACAAGACGACCGACGACTACTTCGCAGGCAAGCGCGTCATCCTCTTCTCGTTGCCCGGCGCGTTTACGCCGACCTGCTCGACCTATCAGCTGCCCGACTTCGAAAAGCTTGCCGGCGAGTTCGGTGCCGAAGGCGTCGACGAGATCTACTGCATCTCCGTCAACGATGCCTTCGTGATGAATGCCTGGGGCAAGTCGCAGGACCTCGAAAACGTCAAGCTTATCCCGGACGGTTCCGGCGAGTTCACGCGCAAGATGGGCATGCTTGTCGCGAAGGACAATCTCGGCTTCGGCATGCGCTCCTGGCGCTATGCGGCGATCGTCAATGATGGCGTCGTTGAGCACTGGTTCGAGGAAGAGGGTTATTCCGATAATTCCGATACGGATCCCTACGGCGTCTCTTCGCCCCAGAACATTCTGGAAGCCCTGAAGTCTGTCAAGCAGGCCGCCTGACAGGCCAAAAATCATCGCTAAAAACAGCGGGGCTCGGCATTTGGCCGGGCCCTTGCTTTTAGAGATGACTATGCAGCTTTAGCGTGCATCCGTCGCCGTGAAATTGGTGTTCACAAGCTTGGGATGGCAGGCATTTTAACGATCGCCTTAGGTGGTTGGAAGCAAATCGCCCTTTAATCAAACGCTATCGCGGGAGATCGGAGAGGTCGATCAAAATGAAAAGATGGATTTCGCTCCAGGCCGATCTCCGCAATTTCCAGCATAGGCGCACGGTCTATGTGTTCGCGCGCTTAAGATGAGCTTTCTCGCCGTCATTCTGTCGGCGCTTGTGATTGCCGCGATGCTGCCGACGCTCGACTACATCGGCTTCCTGCCTCTCCCTTTGGTGCATGCCATTCAATTCGGCGTCATTCTCTCGTGGCTCGTCTGTGGCGTGGTCTGCGGCGTGCTTTCGCTGATTGTCGGCCACGCGATGCACCATTTGACAGTATCGCGGGCGGAGTTCGAAAAGCTGAGCCGCACCGATGTGCTCTCCGGCCTATTAAACCGTCGTGCCTTCACCGAAGCGCTGGACGGGATCGATGACGGCGCCTCGCTGGTGATCTTCGATGTCGATCGCTTCAAGGCGATCAACGACCGTTTCGGCCATGCCTGCGGCGATGCCGTCATCGTTGCCCTATCCACAATTCTTGCGTCGGCCTTTGGCGCTCCTTCGGTCGTCGCGCGTCTCGGCGGCGAAGAGTTCGGTGTGATCGTTGCCGGCGGTGACGTTGAAGAGCGGCTGGAGCGGATCGAGTCGGTGAAGGCTCAGATCGCCCGGCGCCCCCTCGCTGCCGATGGCTGCGATATCGCGATCACGATTTCGGCTGGCATCGCCGATCTTCTGCCCGGACGCAGCAAGGACTCTATTTACACGGCGGCCGACAAGGCGCTCTATCTGGCAAAGGCGCTCGGCCGAAACCGCGTCGTTCACGAGAGACACGGGCTGAACTACGCCCTGCATCGCCATCTCATCGAAAGTGGCCTCGGCGTTCAGGGGGCTGATCCGGAATACGACGACGCGCCCCGCGCCTCCAGAGCATTTCAAGGCTCCGGCAGATAACTCGCTTGCAAAGCGCATTGGCGCTTGCGCCGGCAGGCGCTATTTTGCATGGTCGTGACCTCACAGAAACGGACATGTCATGCAGCGCGTTACCTCATATCTTCGAGCCGGAACCCCGTCTTCCAACCCCATCGGCAAAGTCGTTCTGCCGCACGATCTGAGGCATCTGCGCCGCAAACTCCTGCATCTCGAAAACGGCGACATGGTCATGCTCGACCTGAAGGAGCCGGTGCTGTTTGCAAGCGGTGATATGTTGGTTCTCGAGGATGGGGAACTCATCGAAATCCAGGCTGCCGACGAGAAGCTTTTCGAGATCCGAGGCCGCGACCGGATGCATCTCATCGAGCTTGCCTGGCACCTCGGCAACCGGCATCTCGGGGTGCAGATCGAGGAAGAGCGCATGCTCATCCTGCGCGACCACGTGATCCGGCCGATGCTCGAGGGGCTCGGCGCGACCGTCAACGAAGTCACGGAGCCGTTCCAGCCCGCGCGCGGCGCCTACCATTCTCATGGCAACCATTCGCACGGGCACGACCACGGCCATCACGCGCATGATTGAGCCGCAATGACCGAGGGCGGCGACCTCCAGGCTCTGCTCCGTCTCATGACATGGCTCTCGCCGGCCTTTCCGGTCGGCTCGTTCGCCTATTCCGGCGGGCTCGAGCGCGCCGTCCATGACAGGCTCATCACGGATTCGGCATCGCTGGGCGGGTGGATCGAGACGCTGCTTTCTAATGGGAGCACATGGAACGATGCGGTGCTCTTTGCGGCAAGCTGGCGGATGCAGGCGAATGCGCGAGAGCTTGCAGAGCTTGCCGCCCTGGCGGAGGCCCTGGCAGGATCACGGGAGCGCCACCAGGAGACGATGCTGCTCGGCGAGGCGTTTCTGACGGCGGCGCGCGCCTGGCCCCATCCCCTGTTTGATCGCCTGCCGCGGGCCGCCGCCTATCCGGTTGCCGTCGGTGCGGTTGCCGGGGCGCATGGCATAGAGCTGCAAAAGGCGCTCGCTGCCTTTCTGCATGCCTATGTCTCGCAAGCGGTGTCGGCGGGCATCAGGCTCGGTGTTGCCGGCCAGAAGGACGGCGTGGCCATCCTGGCGCGGTTGGAGGAGACGATTGCCGCCATAGCGCATCGTGCAGCCGGCTCGACCCTCGACAATCTGGGTTCGGCAGCCGTTCAGGCCGAGATCGCCTCGCTGCGGCACGAAACGCAGACGACACGGCTCTTCCGCTCCTGATCAGAGCGTCTGCGTCATTTGCCGGTGGCAGCGCCGGGATCACGGCTATCTTCGGCCGAAATGGAGTGTGGAAATGAAATCGAGAAACGGACCGCTTCGCGTCGGCATCGGCGGACCTGTCGGGTCGGGAAAGACGGCACTGACGGAGAAGCTTTGCAAGGCGATGCGCGACGATTATTCCGTCGCGGTGGTCACCAATGACATCTACACGACCGAGGATGCCGAAGCGCTGATGCGCATGCAGGCCTTGCCATCGGAGCGCATCGTCGGCGTCGAGACCGGTGGCTGCCCGCATACGGCAATCCGCGAAGACGCCACGATCAACCTCCAGGCAATCGCCGGTCTCACCGAGCGCATTCCCGATCTCGATGTCGTCTTCATCGAATCCGGCGGCGACAACCTGGCAGCGACGTTCTCGCCTGATCTGGCCGACATCACCATCTACGTGATCTCCGTCTGCCAGGGCGAGGAGATCCCCCGCAAGGGCGGCCCGGGCATCACCAAATCGGACCTGTTGGTTATCAACAAAAAGGACCTAGCACCTTATGTCGGTGCTGACCTCGACGTCATGGACCGCGATGCAACGCGCATGCGCGAGAGGCGTCCTTTCGTCTTCTCCGATATGAAACGCGGCGACGGCGTCGATGCCATCGTCAATTTCCTCAGGGAGCAGGGCGGCCTCTAATCCGGCGCGTCCAAATTGACGCGGGGCGTTGAGGCCGGTTGCATTGCAGGCGCGCCGAAGCTATCTTGCGCGCGATGGGGATGGAGTTCCCCCGAAACCGCCGTGATGGCTGATGACTCCTACCGCGATTCATTCGACGGTGGGAGTGTATCTACTGCCCGCCGCAGGCGGGCTTTCATGTCCGCCCGAACAGAGAGGCGTGCATGTCATTTTACACTTGCTTACTGATCATGGCTGGAGGCGCCTTGGGCACTCTGGCGCGTTATCTTGTGTCCGTTCTCGCGGCGCCCATCAGCGGCGATCTTCCTTGGGGCACGATCATCATCAATATCAGCGGGTCCCTCATCATCGGCCTGTTCGGAACGCTGACGCTCGCCCACGGGCGCTTTCCCGCCTCGGAAAACCTCCGGCTCTTCGTGATGATCGGGCTCTGCGGCGGCTATACGACCTTCTCTTCCTTCAGCCTGCAGACGCTGGATCTGCTGCGCTCCGGAGCCGTGACGCGGGCGGCCGTCAATATCGCGGCTTCGGTGGTGCTCTGCATCGCGGCAGTCTCGGCCGGCCATCTGCTCGCCTCCTATTTCAACGGCCGTGCGCCGCAGGTGGCACAGTTGCCGATTGCGGAAGAAGCGTGATGGTGAAAGGCTCCAATAGAAAAGCCGGGCTTGGCGCCCGGCTTTTCTGTCTCGCTATTTGAGAAATCACTCTGCCGCGAACGGCGGCAGGCGCAGCACGTTCTTCGCGTTGGCGTTGGCGACCTTGCGCTTGCCTTCCGGATTCTCGATCGCCTCCACCCGCTCGTTGAGAGAGCCGACGGCGTCGGTCAGCTCCTCGCGGGACATCGCCAGCTCCTCCTGATCCTTCTTGCCGACCAGGCGGCCGAAGAGCCAGCGGAGCAGGCGCGAGAGATCGTCCATGATCAGGAAGAAGGAGGGGACGACGACCAGCGACAGCACGGTCGAGACGATGATGCCGCCGATCACTGCGATTGCCATCGGCGCGCGGAATGAACCGCCTTCGCCGACGCCGAGTGCCGACGGCAGCATGCCGGCGGACATGGCGATCGAGGTCATGATGATTGGCTGGGCGCGCTTGCGGCCCGCTTCGACCATCGCCTCCACACGCTCCATGCCGCGATGGCGCATCTCGATGGCGAAGTCGACGAGCAGGATCGCGTTCTTCGTCACAATGCCCATCAGCATCAGGATACCGATCATGACGGGCATCGACAGCGGATTGTTGGTGATGAGCAAACCGACTGCCACGCCGCCGATTGCAAGCGGCAGGGAGAACAGAATGGTGAACGGCTGGATCACATCCTTGAAGAGCAGGATCAGCACCGCCAGAACCAGCATGAGGCCCATCAGCATCGCGTTGCCGAAGCTCTGCTGCATTTCCTTCTGGACCTTCGCGTCGCCGCTTTCGACAAGTTGCACCGTCGACGGGATCTTGGTGTCCTTGACGATCTGCAGGAAGCGAGCCGATGCGGTATCGAGCGCCACGCCCTGCGGCAGGTCGGAGCCGATCGAAACGACGCGGTAGCGGTTGTTGCGCTTGATGGAACTCACGCCTTCCGAATAGTCGATATCAGCCACGGTCGCGAGCGGAACGGTCGCGCCGCTCGCCGTCTTGATTTTCAGCGCGCGGATGGCCGCGAGGTCACGCCGCATATCGAGTGCGGCCTGCACGCGGATCGGGATCTGGCGATCGTCGAGATTGATCTTCGCCAGCGCCGCGTCGATGTCACCGATGGTCGCCACGCGGATTGTTTCGGAAATCTGCTGCGGCGTAATGCCGAGGCGGGCCGCCTGATCCTTGCGCGGGCGAACCTGCAGTTCCGGACGGGGCAGGGCGCCGTCCGCGCTGACGTTTGCCAGCAGCGGTTCGGCACGCAGTTTGGATTCCAGAAGTCCGACCGCTTCGTTCAGGTCCTTTTCGCTCTTGGAGAGGAAGTTGAACGAAAGGTCGCGTTCGCCGCGGTCGTTGAGCTTCAGGATTCGGACGTCCGGAATGTCCTTCACCTTCGCGAAGACTTCCTTTTCAATATCCCACTGCGGACGCATGCGGCCGTGAACCTCGACCTTCGGCAGATAAGGCCCGATGATCGGCATCGCGCCGAAGAAGTCGTTCACGAGCTTCTTCGACAGCCGCTGATCGAGCTTGTGCAGCGTCAGCGTTACCGTTGCGCGGCGAAGCTCAAGGTCGCCCTTTGGCGATGCACCACCGAGCACGAAGACGCTTTCGACGCCGTCGATATCCTTCACGTCCTTGTAGATCGTGTTCGTCGTCGCTGCGGTGTCGTCGAGCGTCGCATTCGGCGGCAGCTCGACGGAGAGCACGATACGTGATGCGTCTTCTGGCGGCAGGAAGCTGCCGGGCACCTGGGCCAACAACATGACAGAGCCGACCAGGAAGGCGATCGCCGCAATCAGCGTCGCATAGCGGGTCCACCAGCGGCGGGTCGTGGCGCGCACCAGACGCGTATAGCCGCGGAAGAACAGCCCGTCATTGTCGTGATGGTCGTCCTTGCCGTCTTGGGCGCGCATCAGGTATGCGGCCATCATCGGCGTGATGAGACGTGCCACCATCAGCGAGAAGAAGACCGAGAAGGCAACCGTCAGGCCGAACTGAATGAAGTACTGGCCAGGGATGCCGGGCATGAACGACACCGGCACGAACACGGCAATGATCGTGAAGGTCGTGGCGATAACGGCGAGGCCGATTTCGTCCGCGGCCTCGATGGCCGCGCGATACGGCGTTTTGCCCATCTTGATATGGCGGGCAATGTTTTCGATTTCGACGATCGCGTCGTCGACGAGAATACCGGTCGCGAGTGTGAGGGCGAGAAAGCTGACGAGGTTCAGCGAGAAGCCCATCAGGTCCATGATCCAGAAGGTCGGGATCGCCGAAAGCGGCAGCGCGATCGCCGAGATCAGCGTTGCGCGCCAGTTCCGAAGGAACAGGAAAACGACGACGATTGCCAGCAGCGAGCCCTCGATCAGCGTGTCGAGCGCGGCCTCGTAGTTGCCGTAGGTGAAGTAGACGGAATCGCTGATCAGTTCGATGCCGACATTCGGGTTTTCTGCGCGCACCTTGTCGAGGCTCTTTGCCACCGTTTCGGCAACACTGACTTCGCTGGCGCCCTTGGCGCGGAAGACGCCGAAGGTGACGACGGGCGTATCGTCGAAATTCGAGAAGGACTTCGGCTCCTGATAGGTATCCTTGATGGCGCCTAGTTCGGAGACCTTCACGAAACGGCCGTTCGGCAGGGCGATCGTCGTATTGGCCAGTTCGGCGACATCACGCGCATCGCCGAGAACGCGGATCGCCTGCTCGCTGCCCGCCACCTGGCCCCGGCCGGAACCGAGGTCGACGTTCGTGCTGCGCAGCTGTTCGTTCACGCTGGCGGCAGTGATGCCGTAAGCGTTCAACTTGTCCGGATTGAGTTCGATGCGCACCTCGCGATCGGCGCCGCCATAACGGTCCACACGGCCGATGCCGGCCTGGCCCTGCAAGGAGCGCTTGATCGTGTCGTCAACGAACCAGGAAAGCTCCTCGAGCGTCATGTCCGGCGATGAAACGGCAAAAGTCTGGATTGCCTGCCCTTCGACGTCGATCTTGGCGACAATCGGTTCTTCCACATTGGCCGGGAGATCACTGCGAATGCGATCGATCGCGTCCTTGGTATCCTGGACCGCCTGCTCGGTCGGCACCTCCATGCGGAACATGACGACCGTTTGCGACTGGCCATCCGTCACTGTGGACTGGATTTCGTCGATGCCGTTGATGCTGGCGACCGCGTCTTCGATTTCCTTCGTCACCTGCATCTCGAGTTCGGCAGGCGAAGCGCCGCTCTGCGTGACGATGATCGATACAAGCGGAACGTCGATATTCGGGAAACGCGTGATCGGCAGCCTGTTGAAGGATTGGATACCAACAAAAAGCAGCAGGGCGAAAAGCAGCAGCGGTGCTACGGGATTTCGGATGGACCAGGCTGAAAAGTTCATCGGGCCTTCTCTCAGTTGGAAGCAGCAGCAGGCTGTTCGCGCACGGGTGTAATGCGGTCGCCGTCCCGAACGTAGGCGCCAGCCTTGGCAACGACTTCATCGCCCTCCTTGAGGCCTTTGAGGATCTCAACGTAAGCGCCGTCCTGAATGCCGGTTTCCACTTCGGCGAATTTTACGACCCCTTCTTCGACTTTGCGGGCGGACGAACCTTCGCTGCTGGTCAGGACCGCCGAAAGCGGCAGAGCCACGTTCTGCGTCGACTTCACAACGATATCCGCGCTGCCATACATACCCGCGCGCGCCTTGCTGTCATCATCGATCAGAATGTGGACGAGGCCAAGGCGCGTAGTCGGGTCGACCGTCGGGGAAACGAGGCGGACGGAACCGGAGAGCTTGTCGCGGCTGCCCGCAAGCGAGATGGTCGCTTTCTGGCCCGCCTGGATCTTGATGATATCGCTCTCGCCGACTTCGGCAACCAGTTCGATATCGTTGTCACGGATGATGGTGAAGAGCGGGTCGTCCGAGGCCAGCGCAATCGCGCCAACCCTGGCATTCTTTGCCGAAACCGTCCCCGCGACAGCCGTTTTCACGTCGGTGCGGGCAAGCTTGAGATCGGTATCGGCGATCTGGCTGTCAACGACCTTCAGGTCTGCCACGGCAACCATGATTGCCTGCTCGGCCGAGCTGACGCGGGCGTTTGCGGAAACGGCTGCTGCAACCGCCTGCTCAACCTGGGCGGTGGACACGGTACCCTTCTTGCCCATTTCCTGCGCACGGGCCTGCTGCTGGCGGGCTTGCTCGGCATTCGCCTTTGTTTCGATCAGTTGTGCCCGCAGCTGCGCGAGCGTCGCTTCGCCCTTCGCCTTCGTTGCCAGCATCTGGCTCTTCTGCAAGAGCAGCGCATCGTCGTTCAGCGTCGCAAGTGTGCTGCCGGCTTCAACCTTGTCGCCCACGTCGGCGTTCAGCGCACGGATCGAAAGTCCGTCAACCTGAGGCTGGAGATACACTTCCTCGACAGGCTTCACAGTGCCGGTCGCGACGACGCGATCGACGAGCGTGCGCGTCTTGGCCGTGGTCACGACGATCGCGGGCAGGTTCTGGCGCGGCTTCGTGGTTGCGGTTTCCTGGGCAAAAGCAGGAGCTGCCGCGAAGGCGGCGATAAGAAGGGCGAAGGCGCGTATTTTGGTTCGCATGCGTGCCATTGGGTCGTCGTCCAATCATAAAACATAGTCGGCCGAAATCGCGCGTTGTCCCTCAGCTCGCGAAAAGGCCATTTCAACTCTGTGTTCTCAGAGGTACTCCCGCTTCGGTTGCCGTCGCTCTCGCAGCCTCACGTACGGCAAACCCGGCTCGTACGTGGTATCGATTTGCTTGACGCGCAAGACTGGCAGAAAATAATTCCCCACCAGAGAGCATTAATTACCATTTGCGTCCAAATCAATCGGCGAGTGGTTATGTATTCATTCCGATGATTGATTGCCGCATAGTATTATGACGTCACAGCCTCCGCCGATGCGACATCGCTTGCGAAATTTTTTCAATCGCCGCCAAAAAAAAGCGAAAACGCGCGGACTTCTCCGCGCGTTTCGTGTTTGGTTGGACGGCCACTTATTTTGCGGCAGCGTCCGTAACGTCGTGCGTCCAGGCGCCTGACGGCTCCTTGTTGATGATCTTCTGGTCGAGAAGAGCCTTAGCGGTGCGATCGTAAAGCGTGGTGTCGAGCGTGCCCGTGCCGTCGCCGATCAATTTGGCGACTTCGCCCATCATGCGCTTCTGATGGTTCTCGTCCTGCCCGCCGTTATCCACGACGATCTCGGCTGCCTCATCCGGGTTGTCGACCGCGTATTTCCAGCCCTTCATCGACGCCTTGACGAACTTGACCATCTTTTCCTTGAAGGCGGGATCCTTGAGCTTGCTTTCCATCGCATAGAGGCCGTCCTCGAGAAGATCGTTGCCCATCGCGGTATAGTTGAAGACGAGCAGGTCTTCCGGCTTGAAGCCGGCATCGATCGCCTGCCAGTATTCATTGTAGGTCATGACCGAAATGCAGTCTGCCTGCTTCTGCAGGAGCGGCTGAACGTCGAAACTCTGCTTCAGAACGGTAACGCCATCCGGACCGCCTTCAGTCTTGAGGCCAAGCTTGTTCATCCAGGCGAAAAACGGATACTCGTTGCCGAAGAACCAAACGCCAAGCGTATGACCCTTGAAATCGGCTTCGGTCTTGATCGGGCCGTCCTTGCGGCAGATCATCTCCATGCCCGACTTCTGAAAAGGCTGCGCGATGTTGACCAGCGGAACGCCCTTTTCGCGGGCAACGAGCGCGCCACCCATCCAGTCGACGATCACGTCGGCGCCGCCGCCGGCGATGACCTGCTCAGGCGCGATATCCGGGCCGCCCGGCTTGATGGTGACGTCGAGGCCCGCCTCTTCGTAGTAGCCCTTTTCCTTGGCGACGTAATAGCCGGCGAACTGGCTCTGCGTGACCCATTTTAGCTGCAGCGTTACCTTGTCGGCAGCCATTGCCTGGGCTGCCGCGAGCGACATTGCGCTCGCCATCATCGCAATAATCAGTTTTTTCATTTTCTTTTTCCCTCTGAAGTTATGCCCCAATCCCATTTGCGGGAACAAAGCGACGCCTAGCCACCACGGATAGACGGATGCCAGAACGTCACCGCCCTTTCGGCGAGGGCGACGACCCCATAGAAGAGCGAGCCTGCCAGCGCCGCGACGGCGATCTCGGCCCAGACCATATCGACGTTCATGCGGCCGATTTCGGTGGAGATGCGAAAGCCCATTCCGACGATCGGTGTTCCGAAGAATTCGGCAACGATGGCACCAATCAGCGCCAGCGTCGAGTTGATCTTCAGCGCATTGAAAATGAAAGGCATGGCGGCGGGAAGCCGGAGCTTCAACAGCGTCTGCCAGTAGTTCGACGCGTAGGTGCGCATCAGGTCGCGCTCCATGTTGCCGGACGCCGCCAGTCCGGCAACGGTGTTCACCAGCATGGGGAAGAAGGTCATGATGATGACGACGGCAGCCTTTGACGGCCAGTCGAAGCCGAACCACATGACCATGATCGGAGCGACCCCGATGATCGGCAGCGCCGAAACCATATTGCCGATCGGCAGCAGGCCGCGGCGCAGGAACGCCACCCGATCGGCAAGGATGGCGACAGCAAACCCGGCGGCGCAACCGATGACATAGCCGATCAGCACCGCCTTGAAGATCGTCTGCCGCACGTCGTCGAACAGGATCGGCAGCGAACCGGCGAGCCTGGCGCCGATCGCACTCGGCGGCGGAAGGAGCACGAAAGGAATGCCGAAGCCGCGGGTCGCCGCTTCCCACAGGATCAGGATCCAGGCGCCAAAGATCGCCGGGATCAGCAGCCGCAGGAACGAGCTTCCGAGCTTCGACATGGGTTTCAACGCGGAGAGCACTGCAACGCAGCGCCAGGCGAGCAGCCAGCAGGCGGCGATCAGGAAGAAGAAGGATTTGGTCGCCATGCCCTCGTTGCCGCCAATGCCGGAAAGCAGCATCCAGGCGGCCGCGTGCGTGCCGATCAGCAGCACCGTTGCGGAATAGGCCGGCGGCAGCGGCGCGATGGAAATGAGCGCGGATCCGGCGACCACGGCAATGATCAACGTCACCGTTCCGTCGGTGAAGGGGTAGGGGGCGCCCTCACTGAGAAGCGGCAGCGATATCACGGCCGCAATACATAGAAGGAGCGAAATCGAAGCTTGCCAGGAGATGCCCGGAAATTTCATGCCGGCCTCCCGCCCATGGCGCGATCGACGATCTTCGCTACCAGGCCGACGATCGCAACGAGCATGGCCGCCAGCACCGAGCCTGCGACAAGTGCCGCCCAGATATCGATCGTCTGACTGTAATAGGAACCCGCCAGCAGCTTCGAACCGATACCGGCAACGGCGCCCGTCGGAAGTTCGCCAACGATGGCGCCGACGAGACTTGCGGCAATCGCCACCTTCATCGAGGTGAAGAGAAAGGGAATGGAGGCCGGGACACGCAGCTTCCAGAATGTCTGTGCCGGCGTGGCGTTATAGGTGCGCATCAGGTCGAGGTGCATGATTTCCGGCGAGCGCAGGCCCTTCACCATGCCGACGGCGACGGGGAAGAAGGAGAGATAGGTCGAGATCAGTGCCTTCGGGATCAGGCCGGTAATGTTGATCGCCCCGAGCACGACGATAACCATCGGCGCGATCGCCAGGATCGGCACCGTCTGCGAGGCGATGATCCACGGCATCAGGCTCCGGTCGAGCGCCTTGATATGCACGATGCCGACGGCGATCAGGATGCCAAGCAGCGTGCCGAAGGCGAAGCCGAGGACCGTCGAGGAGAGGGTGACGCCGGCGTGATAAACAAGGCTGCGATTGCTCGAGAGTTTGCGCAGGAAGGTGTTCTCGAAAAAGTTGCTCGCCACCTGGTGCGGCGCCGGCAGGACCGGTTTCGGCTGTGACAGCGTCTTGCCGATGAACTCCATCGTGGTGGGGGTGATGTTGTTGCGGGTATCCATGTCCCGCTGGAAGGACGAATTGAGGAGAACAGCCGCGACATACCAGACGGCGATCAGTGCCACGAGGATGGTGAGGACGGGGATGAGTTTGTCCTTGAGGGTGTCGGGTTTCATGAGTGACCTCCCGCTTCTCCCCCGCGGGGAGAAGATGTCCGAAGGACAGATGAGGGGGTGAGCGACGAAAGGAGCGAGCGTCCGGAGCGATAGCCGACGGACGAGCTTACTGCACCGGCCCCCTCATCCGACCCTTCGGGCCACCTTCTCCCCGCCGGGGAGAAGGGAACAGCAACCAACCTACTCCTCATAGCTATGCCCCGCTCTCAGGCCCTCGCGCACACGGTGGGCGATGGCCAGGAATTCCGGCGTCTCGCGGATGCCGAGCGGGCGCTCGGCCGGGAGCGTCGAGTCGATGATGTCGGTGACGCGGCCGGGGCGTGGCGACATGACGATGATCTTCGTCGAGAGATAGACGGCTTCAGGGATCGAATGGGTGACGAAGCAGATCGTCTTGTTGGTGCGCGCCCAGAGCTTCAGCAGTTCCTCGTTCAGGTGGTCGCGGACGATTTCGTCGAGTGCGCCGAAGGGTTCGTCCATCAAGAGCAGGTCAGCATCGAAGGCCAGCGCGCGGGCGATCGAGGCACGCTGCTGCATGCCGCCGGAAAGCTGCCAGGGAAACTTCTTCTCAAAACCCGAGAGGTTGACGAGTTCCAGCGCCTCGGCGATGCGCCGCTTCTGGTCGTCAGCCGCATATCCCATGATTTCCAGGGGGAGCGCTATGTTCTTGTCGATCGTGCGCCAGGGATAAAGTGCGGGCGCCTGGAAAACGTAGCCGTAGGCGCGCGCCTTGCGCGCTTCTTCCGGCGTCATGCCATTGACGGTGATCTCGCCCGAGGTTTTCCGCTCGAGATCGGCGATGACGCGCAGGAATGTCGTCTTGCCGCAGCCGGAGGGACCAATGAAGGAGACGAAGTCGCCCTTGCGGACATCCAGATCGACATTGCTCAGCGCATGCACCGGCCCGTCATTCGTGTGGTAGGTGAGACAGAGATCCTTGGCGGATACGACGGACGCTGCTTGCATCGATGCTTGACCAATCCTGTTATTCCCGCCTGCAGCGGTTTGCGTGCTATGATTGTCACCGTTTTCTGTTGCCGCGGCAAAATTCATGGAGAATGACGATGGATGCGAAGTCAAAGCCTACCTGCCACATCATTCGCCCGAGCCATGCCTATGACGGCAAGCAGGGGCTGAGCTACTTCGAAGGCATTGCCGCGGAAACGGTCGGTGCGAAGGGCATCTGCATGCATCTTCTGACGATCCCGCCGGGCGTTCGCGCCAAGGCGCATCTGCACGAGGCGCATGAAACGGCAATCTACATGCTCTCCGGCGAGGCGCACACCTGGCACGGCGACCAATTGGAGCACCATGTCGTCGTCCATGCCGGCGAGCTTTTCTACATTCCGGCCGGTGTTCCCCACCTGCCGGCGAACCTCAGCAGCACGCCTTGCACCGCGATTATCGCACGGACGGACCCCAACGAACAGGAAAGCGTCGTCCTGCTGCCGGAGTTGGATGGGCTGGTGCAGGAGCGATGAAGCCAAGGATCACACCCCGCTTGCCGGAATGCCTGACCGTTCGACCTTGCGCGGCGCAGTGATTTCCTTCCAGGTCGAGAGTGCCTTGCTGACGGCGGTAACCGGCTCGCGCCTCACGAATTCGCCGTGGCCTTCCTGCGTCTTGATTGCGTCCTCCTCAATGGCCACGACGCCGCGAGTCAGCGTGTAGCGCGGCAGGCCGGTCACTTGCTTGCCTTCGAAGACGTTGTAGTCGATGGCCGATTGTTGCTTCTTCGCCGAGATCGTCTTTGAGCGGTTCGGATCCCAAACGACGATATCGGCATCGGCGCCGACGAGGATCGCGCCCTTTTTTGGATAGATATTGAGGATCTTGGCGCTATTCGTGGAAGTCACCGCGACGAATTCGTTCATCGTCAGTCGGCCGGTGTTGACGCCGTAGGTCCAGAGCATCGGCATGCGGTCTTCAAGGCCGCCGGTGCCATTCGGGATCTTGGTGAAATCGCCGACGCCGGTGCGTTTCTGGTCGGTCGTGAAGGCGCAATGGTCGGTCGCGACGACCTGCAGCGAGCCGGAAGCAAGGCCGGCCCAGAGGCTGTCCTGATGTTGCTTGTTGCGGAACGGCGGCGACATGACGCGGCGGGCGGCGTGATCCCAATCCTTGTTGAAATATTCCGTCTCATCGAGCGTCAGGTGCTGGATCAACGGTTCGCCATAGGCCCGGATGCCCTTCTGGCGGGCGCGGCGGATGGCTTCGTGCGCCTGTTCGCAGGAGGTGTGGACGATATAGACCGGGCAGCCGGCCATGTCGGCGATCATGATCGCGCGGTTGGTCGCCTCGCCTTCGACTTCGGCCGGGCGCGAATAAGCATGTGCCTCCGGGCCGTTGTTGCCTTCTGCCAGAAGTTTCGACTGCAATTGCGCGACCACATCGCCGTTCTCGGCGTGCACCAGCGGCAGGGCGCCGAGCTCGGCGCAGCGCTGGAAGGAGGCGAACATTTCGTCATCGTTCACCATCAGCGCACCCTTGTAGGCCATGAAGTGCTTGAAGGTGTTGATGCCCTTATCCTGAACGACGGTCTTCATTTCGTTGAAGACCTGCTCGCTCCACCAGGTGATCGCCATGTGGAAGGAGTAGTCGCAGTTGGCGCGGGTCGACTTGTTGTCCCACATGGTCAGTGCTTCGAGCAGCGACTGGCCGGGCGAGGGAAGGGCGAAATCGACCACCATGGTCGTGCCGCCGGAAAGTGCGGCGCGCGTGCCGCTTTCGAAATCGTCGGAGGAGTAGGTGCCCATGAAGGGCATTTCGAGATGGGTGTGCGGGTCGATGCCGCCCGGCATGACGTAGCAGCCGGAGGCATCCAGCACCTCGTCGCCGGAAAGGTTCGGGCCGATCTCGACGATCTTGCCGCCGTCGATCTTCACATCCGCCTTATAGGTCAGATCGGCGGTGACGATGGCGCCACCCTTGATGACTGTGCTCATTGTTGTTCCCCTTGTTCATGCTATTCGTCCTGTGGCGGCGTATATTTGAAGTCGACCGGAGTTCCCTCGTCTCCCGTGACCACGCTGAGCCCTTTTGCCGTGAAGTAAGTAACTGGTATCAAATTGAAAGGGCTTTCGCAGGCCGGGAAACCCTTGCTCAGAAACATGGATACTTTCAAAACCGCGCCGCGTGTATCCGATATATTCTTATCGACGTTGACAACGACAATAACGCCTGCTTCTTTTCTGATGATCTTAACTATTTTCTCTGAAATCGTCTCGCTGCGAATCTTTTGATCTGATTTCAGGTGATACGTACCTTCGAACGTACAAAAGTCGCTGCGGGCGGCCCAAGCGCTAGCGCCTTTTGACAACGAGCCGTATGAGCCGACGATGTTGTCAACCGTTGCAGCCGAAGCCGTTGGCATGAGTGACATTGACCCAGTTAGTCCGATTACCGCGAACTTGGCCAAGCTTTTGCTCACCCGACGATCTCCGCCGTCTCGACCACCGCATGGAACAGCACGTCCGCACCGGCGCTCGCCCATTCCTTCGATATGTCTTCCGCCTCGTTGTGCGACAGGCCGCCGACGCAGGGGCACATGACCATGGTCGTGGGAGCGACCTTCGCGGCCCAGCAGGCGTCGTGGCCGGCGCCGGAGATGAGGTTCATGTGGCTGTAGCCGAGCCTTTCGGCCGCGTTGCGCACCGCGGTGACCAGCTTCGGGTCGAAGGTCACTGGCGCGAAATGGCCGATCGCCTCGATCGAGCATCCAACACCCAGCGCATCGGTGATCTTCGGCGCTTCGGCCTCGATCTTGGCCCGCATGCGGTCGAGCTTTTCCTTGTCCGGCGAGCGGATGTCGACGGTGAAGACGACCTTACCGGGCAGCACGTTGCGCGAGTTCGGCGTGAAGAAGACCTGGCCGACGCCGCCGACGGCGCCTGGCTGGTTCTCCATGGCAACCGCCTGAACCATCTCCATGATCCGCGCCATGGCAAGCCCGGCATTGACGCGCATGTTCATCGGCGTCGATCCCGTATGAGCCTCCCTGCCGGTCAACGTGAATTCCAGCCACCAGAGGCCCTGACAGTGCGTGACGACGCCGATCTGCTTGTCTTCCGCTTCGAGGATCGGGCCCTGCTCGATATGGTATTCGAAATAGGCGTGCATCTTGCGGGCGCCGACTTCTTCGTCGCCGAGCCAGCCGATGCGCTTCAGCTCGTCGCCAAAGCTCTTGCCTTCCGGGTCCTTGCGACCATAGGCGTATTCGAGCGTATGCACTCCGGCAAAGACGCCGGACGCCAGCATGGCCGGGGCGAAGCGGGCGCCTTCTTCGTTGGTCCAGTTGGTGACGACGATCGGATGCTTGGTCCTGATGCCGAGATCGTTCATCGTGCGAACGACCTCAAGCGCACTGAGCACGCCGAGGACGCCGTCAAATTTGCCGCCGGTCGGCTGGGTATCGAGATGCGAGCCGACATGGACGGGCAGCGCATCGGGATCGGTGCCGGGGCGCGTCGCAAACATCGTCCCCATCTTGTCGACGCCGACGGTCAAGCCGGCGTCTTCGCACCATTTGCGGAAGAGGCCGCGGCCCTCGGCATCGGAGTCGGTCAGCGTCTGGCGGTTGTTGCCGCCGGCAATACCGGGGCCGATCTTCGCCATGTCCATGAGACTGTCCCAGAGACGGTCCCCATTGACGCGCATATTCTCACCTGGCGCTGCCACCATGTCTGAAAATCCTCACCTGTTTTCCGCCGTCATGCCAGGAGCATGCGCCGTCTGTTCCCATCGCCAATTCCCGGTGCGCTTGTTTGTTTTGTTACGCCGGAAAATCCGCAGTTGCCTTTGTTTTGCACCTGACAGATAATTTGACCGATTGGTAAACATTACAGCTTCCCGCGCCGGGCTCAAGACGAAAATCAGGAAAAATACAGCCAAAATTGCAGGCAGTTGCTCAAAATGACGGCAGGGTGAGCCGTCTGGGCGAAGCAACTGAATTCCAAGGGGAAATGAGAGCCAGATGGCAATTCCGAGAGCAGCGAAGACCCAGCGGCGCACACGTATTCAGGAAGAAAAGGAAGAGCAAATTCTGGAGGCGGCTCTCGATGTGTTTTCCGCCAGAGGTTTCCGCGGCTCGACCATCGACCAGATCGCCGAAGTGGCCGGGATGTCGAAGCCGAATTTGCTTTATTACTTCCGCACCAAGGAGGCGATGCACCGGGCTCTCATCGACCGGGTGCTTTATACGTGGCTGGAGCCGTTGCGCGCCTTCGATGCCGATGGCGATCCGGAATCGGAAATCTGCAACTATATCCGCCGCAAGCTGGAAATGGCCCGCGACTTTCCCCGCGAAAGCAGGCTGTTTGCCAACGAAGTGCTGCAGGGCGCCCCGCATATCGAAGACGAATTGAAGGGGCCGCTGAAGGAACTCGTCGACGAGAAAGCCGAGGTTATCCGGGCCTGGGCAAAAGCGGGAAAGATCGCCGAGTGCGATCCGTACCATCTTATCTTTTCCATCTGGTCGACGACCCAGCACTATGCCGACTTCGATGTCCAGGTCCGCGCCGTTCTTGGCCAGGAGCATGCGGGGGCAGGGCGCTTCGAGGATGCCGGGCGTTTCCTCGAGCAGCTCTTTACCAGCGGGTTGGTTCGGCCGGCCTGATCGAACCTCCGCCGCGCTGCCGTTTACCCGGCCAGGCGGCGGGCCGCTTGAAGCGTGAGGCGGATGGTTTCCGCAATATGGCGTTCTGCTTCGGAAAATGGCAGTGAGCGTCCGCGCACCATTTCAGACCAGGCCTCGAAGCGCTTGCGGGGCGTCAGGTCCGAGCCACTGGAGGCGTGCTGAATCGTGTTGGGCGGATCGCCCGCCCAGCGCACCGTGCGCAGGATTTCCTGGCGGAAGAATATCACGTAATCGCTTGGCGACCGCGAGATCGGAATGGCAAGAAGCCCGGCTGCGTCGCCGTTCGCCGCGGCGTCGGGGCTGAATTCGGCGAGGTGATCGATCGCAAGGACTTGGCCCGATGCGCGGCGATTCAGCGTCTCGACCAGCGCCGGAAATTGCACTTGTGAGGGTGTGAGCCCCCGCACTGCCACGCGGCCGTTGATCCAGACGGCAATGCCGTCAGCAGGGACGGTGTCGGCGATGGCTTCGTTCAGCCACGCCGCGTCAGCGAGCAAGTCCGCATTGTCCGTAACGGCAGTCAGCAGCCGCTCGACGGTCCGCCGTGCCCCGGTCTCCAATTCAAGAGCCCGCTGCCGTTCCCGGCTTTCCAGCCGCGACGCGAACATCTGGCCGAAGAGTTCTGCCGCCGAGCGGCGCTCGAAGGACGGAAGGCGAGCGGTGTAATGATGGCAGGCGAGGAGGCCCCACAGATTGCCGTTCACCATGATCGGCAGCCAAAGCGAGGCTACGACGCCGATGTTCTTCAGATATTCCGCGTGGACCGGCGAGACCGAGCGCAAGATCGCCAGGGAGAGATCGGTTGTCCGACCGTGCTCGTCGGCCTCCGGCAGGACCGGAACCGGCGCAGTTTCGACATCGGCGATAACACGGAAGATATTGCGGGTATGGAGGGCGCGCGCCTCGGCCGGAAAGTCCGAGGCCGGAAAATGAAAGCCAAGGAATGATCCGATGGCAGGCCTTGCGGCTTCCGCGGCGACTTCGCCCGACCCTGTGTCATCGAAGCGGCAAACCAGGACGCGATCGAAACCGGTGATGCCGCGCGCCTGCCGGGCAGCCTCGCGCAAAAACTCTTCCGGCGTCTGCGCTTGATCCAGGCGGGCCATGATCGCGCGGATCGATATCGTCGAGCCGCCCTGGCGCCCATCTTGAGAGGGTTCGCCCTCGATGATGATTTGGTCATCGCTGAGGTGTAGAGCCACGTCGAAGGCAGGACCACCATCGGCAAAGGCGATGCAGAACAGCCGCTCGACAATGCCTGGACCGCGCATGACGGCCAGCCGGTTGCGGATGGCGTGCAGCGTCTGGGGCATGATGATGGCGGAAAGCGGCTGCCCGAGCGCGTCCTTGTAGCTTACGCCCAGAAATTCTTCGAGATTGATCGAAGCGCGCATGATCTTCCAATCGGAGGAAGCCACAATCAGGAAACCGAAAGGCTGGATAGCGCCGAGTTGGTAAAGCTGCGCTCGGTCGCAATTCGTCGGTTCGAGTTGACGGGACGGTTCGCTCACGAGACAGGCAACTCCAGTTCCATTTCAGCTACCTTGCATAGCGGCCGGTTCGGGATCAGCCATTCAATATTGACCTGCTCCGGCGCGCTCTGAGTGAGATGCCGCATCTTCCCACGACTTTTTTGGCTGCCGCTTCATTCCGGCGTCGCAAGGCAAGGCATATATGGCGGGAATACGCCATATCCAGTGAATACATCAATAAGTTGATATGGCCCCTCGCTTTTCCCGTTAATTCATGAGAGGCGGCGGCTTTGCTGCCAACGGGGCCGCGGCGTCGACTTCCGCCGGAGCAGTCCTTCGTCGCTAAGCCGGTCATCAAGCCGCTAGCGGCTGCCGCAAAAATTGCTTTGTCAAAATAGATAGTTATGCCGTTTTCGCGCTGAAATCTCCTAAAATATATTTTCCAGAAGGCAACATTATACTAATGTAGTACTTGAATATCGGGTGGTGGTAAAAAGTAATATCTTTGGGAGGAATAGTATGTCTCAAGCAGTGGCCTCGAAGAAGCGCGTCTTGACTTCAGGTGATCTGACTATGTTGGACGGTTTGCTCAAGGATTGGTGCGACGATCGCGGTTATGACATTTTGAACATAGAGGCACAGGAGGCTGCGCAGGAGTTGACGATGTGGTTTGAGTTTGGCGTTGATCGACCGGATCAACTTCGGGAGCTGCTTGCAACACGTTGACTTGCAAAGCCTGCAATCAAGCCAGCAGGATCCTAGAATAGGGTAGAAAGCAACGCCGCGGAGCGATGGTTTCCGCGGCGTTGCTCGTTCATCACTCCGCGGCCTGTCTTGCCATGGGATTGTTCGGATGGGTCGTCCAGTTGGCGTAGGTACTTTCCACCACACGACCTGTGCGCTCGTCGAGAGCGCCTGCAGGCAACTGCTCCATGGTGATGCAATTCTCGACCGGGCAGACATTGACGCAGAGGTTGCAGCCGACGCATTCCTCTTCCAGCACCTCAAAATGGCGAACGCCGTTGACGAACTGCGTGATCGCCTGATGCGAGGTGTCCTCGCAGGCGATGTGACAGCGGCCGCATTTGATGCAAGCGTCCTGATCGATCTTCGCCTTGGTGATGTAGTTGAGGTTCAGGTACTGCCAGTCGGAGAGGTTTGGGACGGCGCGGCCGGTGATGTCGTCGAGGTTCCTATGGCCCTTGGCGTCCATCCAGTCGGAGAGGCCGGATATCATCTCCTGCACGATTTTGAAGCCGTAGGTCATCGCCGCCGTGCAGACCTGCACATTGCCGGCGCCGAGGGCGAGGAACTCCGCCGCGTCGCGCCAGGTGGTGATGCCGCCGATGCCGGAGATCGGTAGACCGTAGGTTTCCGGATCGCGGGCGATCTCAGCGACCATATTCAACGCGATCGGCTTGACGGCCGGACCGCAATAGCCACCGTGGCTGCCCCGGCCGTCGATCGAAGGCTCGGGCGAGAAGGTGTCGAGATTGACCGCGGTGATCGAGTTGATCGTGTTGATCAGCGAGACGGCGTCCGTACCGCCCGCCTTGGCGGCGCGCGCCGGCTTGCGGATGTCGGTGATATTCGGCGTCAGCTTGGTAATCACAGGCATGCGCGTGTACTGCTTGCACCAGCGTACGACCATTTCGATATATTCCGGCACCTGCCCGACAGCCGAGCCCATGCCGCGTTCGGACATGCCGTGGGGACAGCCGAAATTGAGCTCGATGCCATCAGCGCCCGTCTCTTCGACGAGCGGCAGGATCGCCTTCCACGCATCCTCGGTGCAGGGCACCATGATAGAGGCGATCAGCGCGCGGTCCGGCCAGTTCATTTTCACCTGCTTCATTTCGCGCAGGTTTGTGTAGAGGTCGCGGTCGGTGATGAGCTCGATGTTGTTCAAGCCGAGCAGACGGCGGTCGGCACCCCAGATCGCGCCGTAGCGCGGACCGTTGACGTTAACGATCGGCGGGCCTTCTTCCCCGAGCGTTTTCCAGACCACGCCGCCCCAGCCCGCCTTGAAGGCGCGCTCGACATTGTAGGCCTTGTCGGTCGGCGGCGCGGAGGCGAGCCAGAACGGGTTGGGGGACTTGATGCCGACGAAATTGTTGCGGAGATCAGCCATTGTTCATTCTCCCCTTTACGCGACAGCAACGGTCGGCTGCGCATCGGCAGTCAGCATGTGGTTGATGGATTCGGCAGCATCGCGGCCGTGCGCGACCGCCGAGACGGTCAGATCATCGCCGCCGAAAACGCAGTCGCCGCCGGCCCAGACGCCGTCGAGCGAGGTGCGGCCTTCGCCGTCGACTGCGATGCGCCCGGATTCCATGCGAAGCGTTCCGAGGCCGGACCCCTCGAAGGTCTGGCCGATCGCCTTGAAGATCTGCTCGGCGGCAATGACGCCGGTCTCGCCGGTCGTGACGAGGCGGCCTTCGACGATCTTCGTATACTCGACTTCGATCGCAGCGACCTTGCCGTCCTTTGCAAGAATGGACTTCGGCGCAAGCCAGTGGCGGATGATGACGCCCTTCGAGGTAGCAAGATCCTGCTCGAATTCCGAGGCGTTCATATGTTCCTTGCCGCGGCGGTAGCAGATCGTCACCTCTTCGGCGCCGAGCAGCTTGGCCTGCACGGCGGCGTCGATCGCCGTCATGCCGCCGCCGAGAACGACGACGCGGCGGCCGATCGCAATCTCCGCCTTGTCCTTGGCCTGGCGGAGCGCGGCGATGAAATCGACGGCATCGTCGGCGCCCGGCAGGTTTTCGCCTTCGATGCGGAGCGCATTGACGCCGGCCAGTCCAATGCCGAGGAAGACGGCGTCATACTGCGACTGCAGATCCGCGAGCGAGAAATCACGGCCGAGCTGTTGCCCGTGGCGGACTTCGATTCCGCCGATCGACAGCACGTAGTCGACTTCCTTCTGCGCGAAGTCGTCGACCGTCTTATAGCTGGCGATGCCGTATTCGTTCAGGCCGCCGGATTTCGGCCTGGCGTCGTAGATGACGACCTCGTGGCCTTTGACTACCAGTCGATGGGCGGCTGCGAGACCCGCCGGACCCGCGCCGACGACGGCGATCTTTTTTCCGGTGGAGGCAGCGCGGGTGTAGAACTGCTTGCCTGCCTCCATGGCTGTATCCGTTGCGTAGCGCTGCAGGCGGCCGATCTCCACGGGCTTTTCCTCTGCCGTGTTGCGCACGCAGGCCTGTTCGCAGAGCTCTTCGGTGGGACAGACGCGGGCGCACATGCCGCCCAGGATGTTCTGGTCGAAGATCGTCTTTGCAGAGCCGATTGGATTGCCGGTGGCGATCTGGCGGATGAACAGCGGAATGTCGATCGAGGTGGGACAGGCCGTCATGCACGGCGCGTCGTAGCAGAAATAGCAGCGGTCGGCGGCGACCAGCGCCTCATGCTTGTCGAGGCGCGGATGCAGATCGGAAAAATTAGTCTCATACTCGGCGGGCAAAAGCCGGCCGGCATGGATCCCAGTTTCCAGTCGTTCCATTGAAGTTCCCTCATTATTGGTAAACGGCTAGTGAGGGAAAGCGTAACTCAGTATCAAAAATTTATCAAACGGTAAAATTTTGATACCGATCACTAGTTAAGTAGTTGATTATTTTGCTAAATGTATCGCGCGATCGGCAGCCGAAACGCCTCTCGCACGGCCCAAAGTTGATGCGTATCGAAAAAAATCTCTTGAAAATGTATTTTTTTTCATAACCGCCGGAACCAAAGGTTAACGGCGTCGTTTAGGCGACATCCAGATGATGATCGCATCGACCCAACATGCGCGCCCCCAACTCATCATCTGGATTACTCACGGTCCCCTCCCGATGAGTGAAAACAGCCAGTGCGCCGCCCTCGCACTGGCTGTTTTGATGTGCGCGCGGCTGAGTTAGGCGCGCTTCAGGATTTCGAATTCCGTCTCGGGGATATGCAGATAATATTCGATGCGGCCCGGGAGCAGTTTCAGTTCCGCCTTGCCGTTCATCGATGATGGGACGACGCGTTCCAGCACACTCCTGCCGAAACTGTTTTCGCTGAACTCGTGAATGTCCGTACGGTTCGGGAGGACTTCCACCCAGGCCACCTCGATCGCCTTCCTGCCGTTCAGTTTGACTTCCTTGCAGTTCAGCGTGACCGATGATGCGCCGCCGGCGATCGCGCCATAGGAGGCCGAATTGACGACGAGTTCATGAAGAGCGAGCCCAAGATGCACGGCGGCATTCGGTGTCAGATGGGCATTGATGCCGAAGATCGGCATGGATCCGGCCGTTTCCGGCCAATAAGGTGCAAACTGCTTTTCCGCCAGGTCAAAGAGATAAGCGCCGCGCCAGCTCGAATCCGTGATCAGGTCCTGTGAATTCGAGAGCGATTGAAGGCGCCCCCGAAACTTCACGAGGAAGCTATCAAGCGACAGCGTATTGCGCGCCGTTTGGGTCGCGATGCCCTGGATGATCGCGAGCAGATTCTTCGAACGATGCGAGAGTTCGCGCAGCAGTGATTTCAGCACCTTTTCACGGTGCCGCATTTCGGTCACTTCGGAAATGACCGAGAGAATGCCAAGGAAGCCGTCGCCGTTGACGCGCTGGACCTTCAGTTCATAGGTTCGGATCTCGCCGTCAACGTCGAGATCGATTTCGGCATTGGTCGCCGATCCGGTTTCGAGCACGTTGGACTTCAAGACCCCCAGGTAGTCTCCATGCACTTGACCGAAAAGATCGCCGTCTCTGCCGCCGGCGAAGTACCGTTCGGCGAGGTGGGGCGGCAAGTTTTCGGCATAGGAAAGTGCCAGCGTAGCGTCCTGGAACAGAATCGAGATTCCGGCGCTGCTCAACGCCCGCTCCATCATCGCGGACTTGCCTTCGAGCGCGAAGGGCCTCCCGGTTAGTGGTTCCGTCGTATTCACCTAGCCGCCGTCCCTTCGATCCTTCTGGTGCAGCTGGAAAGAGGTTGCCGTTCAGGAAACCTGCCGGTCATACTACGCGTAAGCGTTGCAAAAACCGTTAAAGGCGCTACCGAAGCCACCAGCTAACTGGGAACGCCTCGTTCTTCGCTTTGTTCCGTCGCTTTGGCGGCTAAGCCTCATGCGGCAACCTTGTTGGATTCATTGAAAAATAGCGCCTGGCTGATCAATGCTTTGACCATGTCGGGATTGAAGGGCTTGGTGACGAGGAAGGTTGGTTCGGGCCGCTCGCCCGTCAAAAGGCGTTCGGGGAAGGCCGTGATGAAAATCACCGGCACGCTCGATGTCTTCAGAATGTCGTTCACGGCGTCGATGCCTGAGCTGCCGTCGGCGAGCTGTATATCGGCGAGAACCATGCTCGGCTTGGTCTTATTGTAAAGCGCCACGGCTTCCGTGTGCGTGCGGGCAATGCCGGTGACCTTGTGGCCGAGACTTTCCACCATCTGCTCGATATCCATCGCGATCAGCGGCTCGTCTTCGATGATCATGATATCGGTGGCAACCTGCCGCGATATCTCCTGCGAGGCAGTGTCGAGCAGGGTCATGATTTCCTGTTCCTCGATATCGAGAATATCGGCAATTTCGCCGACGCGAAAATTCTCGACTGAAGCGAGGATGAAGGCCTGGCGGGCTAGCGGAGAGACCTTGGCCAGGTTCACCGTAGCACGCTGCTCCCAAGCGTACGGCGAAGCCGGCTCGGGAATCTGGACGGCGGTGGAACCAAAAAGTTGCGTGAACAGTTTGTACAGTGCGACACGGTCGTTCGCGGTATCCGGAAAAATCGATATGTCGGCGATGATCGCTTCGAGAACTGCAGCAACGTAAGCATCGCCTGACGTCTGGGTGCCGGTAAGTGCGCGGGAATAGCGACGCAGATAAGGAAGGTGCGGCGCAATTCGAGTAGAAAGTGTCATTAAAAACTCCCGTCGGTAGGCCATATCTGGCTTTAATGTTGTGAAAACGCCGCGCTGTCAAAAAAGTTCCAGCAACTGCGGAACTTTTGATCCAGCCCTGCATTATGATCGCGACAGATGAGGGCGCATCGCATTTTGAGCATGATAACCGGCAGAGATTTTTCACACCGACCGCTTCGAAGCGGCAGCCGGTGGTGCCGGCGTCTCAAGCCGCCGCGAACAAGTATCGCGCCTTCAAACAGAGACAACCGGCGAGAAGCGACGAATTAATGACAAAACAGCAAAAAAATGAACAGAATAAGCAGCGGCTGGACATGCGCGCAAGCGACATCCTCGACCCAACCAACCAGATTGGCATCAAACTGCGCTCTCTTTACGCGGCGGTTCAGGAGGAGGCGATCCCCGACCGTTTTCTCGATTTGCTTGAAAAACTGGACGAGGCAGAGATGATGGCGACGGCCAAGGTGGCCGAATAGGGGCGCGCGTTGATGGCTAAAGTTGAACCAAGCTTCAAACGCGAACTGCTGGCTGCCTTGCCGAGCCTGCGCGCTTTCGCGATTTCACTGATCGGCCGGCACGATCGTGCCGACGACCTGGTGCAGGACACCATCATGAAGGCCTGGGCAAAGCAGGACCACTTTGAGATGGGCACCAACATGAAGGCCTGGCTTTTCACGATCCTGCGCAACGAGCTTTACAGCCAGATGCGCAAGAGCGGCCGCGAGATCCAGGACAGCGATGGGTTGTTCACCGAGTCGATGGCCATGCACCCGTCGCAATACGGCGCTCTCGATCTGCAGGATTTCAAAAAGGCACTCGATCGATTGCCTCCCGACCAGCGCGAGGCCATCATTCTCGTTGGCGCCTCGGGCTTCTCTTATGAAGAGGCTGCCGAGATTTGCGGATGTGCGGTCGGGACGATCAAGAGCCGCGTCAATCGCGCGCGGCAGCGTCTGCAGGAGCTGCTGCAGATATCAGGCGAGGCAGATTTCGGTCCCGACGCGACCTCTGCGCCGCTGACGTCGAAAGCCTTCGCTTTTTGATTGCTACGAGTTTGATGAGTGAAAAAAGCCGGCGGTAGCGCCGGCTTTTTCATATCTAGTCGCGGCGCTTGGAGCCCATAAGGGTCGACGCAATGAGCGCGGTCAGCACACCGGCGGTCAAGAGCGGCTGCGAGCGGACAAGGCCGATGCCGATTGCAGCCATCGACTCCATTGCCAGACGGCGTTCGCGTTCCCGGCGGGCTTCCCGTGCATTGATGATCGCCATGACGATCAGCACCACGATGCCCAGCAGCAGGGCGCAGGCTGCAAGGAAGAGGACGGCACCCAAGGCTCCGTAGGTGCTTTCCAGCCATATCGCCAGGGCTGTTACCGCGAGCACATAGGCGGTCAGAAAGAAGAGTGCGGCGGCGGCGATAAAAATGCCGCTGCGCTTTGTTCGCGCAATGGTCCTGTGAACGCCGTCCCCCACGAGCAGGCCAAGGATCGGAGCGAGCATCAAACCTCCTTAACGGCGTACGAGGAATGCAAGCACAAGAGCAACGGCGGCAGCCGTTCCAATTGCCGCAACCGGGTGGCTCCGCACGGTGTCGCGAACTTCCGTGGCGCCGCGCGTATAGCCCTCCTGCAGGTCGCGAAGCAGGTCTTCGCCGCGCGCGATGAGTTCGTCATAGCCCGCCGCCGCCTGATAGCGTGACCTGTCGCCGTAGCGCCGCGTATTCTTGCTGACGAGCTTGGTCAAAGCCGCGATTTCGTCGCGCAGACTTTCGATCTGATCCTCGATCGTGGATTCGATGTCGTGAAGCGTTCCGTTGCCAGAACGTCCGCGAGCGGAGTGGAAGAGGGAAGCCATGATGCTCTCCATCTGTGAGGCGCAGAAAAGGCGCCGGTTTCAACGAGGTCTGAACCGGAGGTGGCATTGACCCAACTAATCGAGCGTCAAACGCGTGGGGCAATCAAAAGTTCCGGTCGGGATCGCCAGTCGGCGGACGGTATCGCTCCTCGAAATCACCTGCCTTGGACGGGGCAGGCCGAGCTGGACCGCCATGCGGAGGCGAAAATGACCGATGTTAAAATATGATCTTTGGAGTCAACTTTATACTTTACCGCAGAAATCAAGTTTAATAAGGTGCCGCTCGCACACGCAGGAAGCGTGTGACGGTCAACGAGCGAACGGGTGGTAAATGGCTCGCAAGGCGAAGAAGGGATCAAACCAGGGCAACCGCGTAACTGCGGATGCGCCGGCGCAAGCGTCGCAACAGGGGCCGGGACAATCCAAACCGAGTGTCCGCAGTTTCCTCTATGTCGGCGGCCGCGATTGCCAGGTGGCGCATCTTCGTCAGATCGCGAGCAGCTTCGGCGCCGAATTGATCCACCATGATGGCGGCCTGCGCGAAGCCGTTTCCCGTATCGACACTGTCCTTCCCTCCGTCGATTGCGTGTTCTGCCCGATCGACTGTATCAGCCACGATGCTTGCCTGCGTGTGAAGACCGGCTGCAAGAAGTTCGGCAAGACGTTCATCCCGCTGCGCAACGGCAGCAAATCGAGCCTCGAGCGTGCGCTGCAAACCATGAACGAAAGAGACAGTTCCCGATGACAGATCAGCCCTTCCAAGGCTTCATGATGATCGGCCTGCACAAGCTCGCCGCGCAGAACGGCGACGGTCTCGTGCCCGAGCTCTACGATCTCCTGACGGAAAATGCCGCTCGCCGGGAACTCTATTCGAATGTGATGGAGTTTCCCGTGTGGGAAGCGCGCCAGTCAGGCGAAATCGGGGATCGCCCCCTTGGGGACGAGGCGACGAACGGCGATAATGTCGTTGCCTTTCCGAAAGCGCGCGCGAAAGGCAGGAAGACGTAAGGAGGTCCCGATGTATATTGCCATGAACCGCTTCAAGGTCGCGAGCGGCGCCGAGACGGATTTCGAAAATGTCTGGCGCAACCGCGACTCAAGCCTGGCGCAGGTGCCGGGCTTCGTCGAGTTCCGGCTGCTGCGTGGCTCGACGAACATGGAGGAAGGCTACACGCTCTTCGTCTCGCATACGATCTGGCAAAGCGAGGAAGACTTCTTGAACTGGACGAAGTCCGAGAACTTCCGCGCCGCGCATCGCAATGCCGGCGAGAACAAGGTCATGTACAAGGGGCCGCCGGTGTTCGAAGGATTTAACGTCGTAGACGGAATCTGAAGAGGCAACTACGGCACCGCTGTATTGGCGCCCGACGGTTGACCGCGTCAGCGGCGCATCAAGCCACCCGCGGCGACCGCCAGCCAGCCGAGCATCATCGCCCAGCCGCCGGTTGGCGCTGCGTAGGGGAAAAGCCCGTGGCCCGTGAAGCGCAGCATCACGAGATCGCCCGCAAAAAGCGTCGTTCCGACGATCATCAGCAAGCCGGCGAGCGTGGCGGTTTTGATCTTCTCCATGCCGATAGCCAAACCCAATAGGGCAGGGGCATGCGCCAGGCACATCGCGGACGCGGATGCTGGCAGGGCGGCATCGCCCCCGCCATGCGCCGCGACGGCGGCAAGCGCCACGCCGGCAAAGCCAAACAGTCCGGCAAAGACGAAGAAAAGCGGGACGGTGCGTGCGTTCGAGACCATGCCGGATCCTATTCCTTGTTCTGCATATGATGCGCAAGCCGTTCGATCGGCGGCCAGACGATGTCGCGCAGCTTTTCGTTGGCGATGGTTTCGTCCATCGCGCGGCGGAAGCAGAGCAGCCATTCGTCGCGCTCGACTGGGCCGATCTCCGCGACGAAGTGTCGGCTACGAAGGCGCGGATGGCCGCGCTTGTCGGTATAAAGCGGCGGGCCGCCGAGATACCCGGTCAGATACTCGTAGAACTTTTCCTCGCTGCCTTCGAGGCTGGGCGGATGAACCGCGCGAACATGCTTTGCCTCCGGCAACGTGTCCATCAGTTGATAGAAGCGATGCGACAAGGCGCGCACCGTCTGCTCGCCTCCGATCGCCTGATAGAGGGTGATAACCTCTTCCGTCACAACACTATCCCTTGAAGTCCGATCCTTATTGCACTGCCGCTGCTGAATTCGCAACCCAATCGCCAGGGCCGCGTCATTTCGCGCCAGAGTCCCAATATGGGTGCAGAGAATAAGATCTCGATTGACAAAACCGTCCAGACGGTATTTTTATAAGTGATGTCAAACGCTCATCATCGCAAGAAGCAGCCTGTTCTGGTGCGCCGGCAATTGCTGGACGTGGCAGCGCGCCTTGCGGCGAAACAGGGAATGGCTTCGGTAACGCTCGATGCGGTCTCCGGAGCGTCCGGGGTCAGCAAGGGCGGATTGCTGCACCACTTTCCGACGAAGAACGCGCTGCTGGATGCTCTGTTCGAAAGTCTCCTCGAACGCTTCGACGAGGAGCTGGATGAACGGATGCGCGCAGATCCGCTTCCGCACGGACGCTTTACGCGCGCCTACCTTCTCGCCTGCGCCAGCATCAAGGAGAAGCGGGACGATTCCAGCCAGTGGGCGCAAGTGACGATTGCGATGCTGGCGGAGCCGCGGCTGCGTGAACGCTGGCGGCAGTGGGTTCGGGAGCGGGCGGACGAATATGTCGGCACCGACTCTTCGCTCGACGCGCAGATGGTGCGCTTTGCGGCGGATGGCCTCTGGCTTGCTGACATGACGGAAAGTCATGAGATCGATGCCACCGAGCGCAGCGCGCTGATCGCTCGCCTTACCGAACTCACGACGCGCTAGTTTTAAGGACAGAACCATGAGCCCAGCTGCCGTCTACGCGCTGCTCTTTGCGGCAATCGTGCTGGAAGTCATCGGCACGACGGCCCTGCAACTGTCACAGCAGTTTACGCGGCTGTGGCCGAGCGTGCTTCTCGTCGTCTGCTATACGGTGGCCTTCTATGCTTTGTCGCACACCCTCAAGGTCATTCCCGTTGGCATCGCCTATGCCATCTGGAGTGCATTGGGGATCGTGCTGATTTCTGGCGTCGGGCTTGTGTGCTTCAAGCAGCGGCTCGATCTGCCTGCGGTGATCGGACTTGCGCTGATCGTTGCCGGCGTTTTGATCGTCAATATTTACTCGAAATCCATTTCGCATTGATTTCGCTACTGTTCTTCCTATTCTTATTTTTTCGCTGTCAAAATAACGTCAAATGTCTATGTGTTCCTCTTAACGCGGAGGAGTGAGGGTGCCATCGGCATCCTTCCAAAGCGTATCGACTATCCACCCAGCCTTTTCAGAATTTGCGTCCGGAGGAGCACCGACAATGGCCATTCGCACTGTCGTTTGGGGTGAAAACATCCACGAGAACACCAATGCCGTCGTCAAGGGCATCTATCCCGAGGGCATGCATACGACCATTGCCAATGCGCTGAACAGCGATCCGGCGATCAAGGCGACGACCGCAACCCTGCAGGAACCGGAGCACGGGCTTTCCGAAGCGCGGCTTGCCGAGACCGATGTACTCATCTGGTGGGGCCACAAGGACCACGGCGCGGTCTCCGACGAGGTCGTCGAACGCGTTGCCAAGCGGGTCTGGGAGGGAATGGGGCTGCTGGTGCTGCATTCCGGGCATTTCTCGAAGATATTCAAGCGGCTGATGGGCACGCCCTGCGCGCTGAAGTGGCGAGAGGCGGGCGAGCGTGAGCGGCTGTGGGTCATCAATCCCCGCCATCCGATTGCCACAGGTCTCGATGAGAGCTTCATCCTCGAGAACGAGGAAATGTATGGCGAGCAGTTTTCTGTTCCCGAGCCGCTGGAAACGGTGTTCATCTCCTGGTTCCAGGGCGGCGAGGTGTTCCGCTCCGGCATGACGTGGCGGCGCGGCGCGGGCAACATCTTCTACTTCCGCCCCGGCCACGAAACCTATCCGACTTATCACGACGCCAACGTCCGCAAGGTGCTAATCAACGGCGTCAAATGGGCCTATAACCCGCAGCCCGCGTTGACGAGCATTACGGATGCTCCAAATGTGCCGGTGGAAAAAGCGCTGGAGCCGATTGAGGAGCGCGGTCCCAAATTGCACCAGGCCGGCGAAGCCGGTTACCGCTGAGGAGAATTCATGCGACTACTGGTACTTGGTACGGGCGTCATGGCGAAGAACCAGATGCGCCATTTCGCCCACATGGAGGGCGTCGAGGTCGTCGGCGCCGTCGACACCGATCCCGCGCGCCTGAAGCACTTCGCCGACGAACTCAAAATCGAAAAGCGTTTCCTGACATTGGACGAGGCTTTGGCCTGGGGCGATTTCGATGCGGTGACCAACATCACGCCAGACCGCGTCCACTATCCGACGACGATGGCGCTGATTGCCGCAGGCAAGCATGTGTTCTGCGAAAAGCCGCTGGCGGAAAGCTATCCGAAGGCTCTGGAGATGACGGAGGCAGCCGAACGGGCCGGCGTCATCAACATGGTGAACCTCACCTATCGCAACGTTGCGCCGCTGCAGCGGGCCCGCGAGATGGTGCTCGCCGGCGAGCTTGGCACGATCAAACACGTGGAAGCATCCTATCTGCAGAGCTGGCTCGTTTCGCGCGCCTGGGGCGACTGGCGTACGGAATCGACCTGGCTCTGGCGGCTTTCGACCGGTCACGGCTCGAACGGCGTGCTCGGCGATGTCGGCATCCACATCCTCGACTTCGCAGCCTATGGCGCGGCAACGGACATCGATCACGTGTTCGCTCGCCTCAAGACCTTCAACAAGGCGCCCGGCGGCCAGATCGGCGAATACCTTCTCGATGCGAACGACAGCTTCACGATGTCCGTCGATTTCGCCAACGGTGCGCTCGGTGTCATTCACGCCAGCCGTTGGGCAACCGGTCATCTGAACGAGCTGAAGCTGCGCATCTACGGCGAGAGAGGGAGCCTCGAGGTCAGCCATCGTCCGGCCGGATCGGAACTGCGCGGCTGTCTCGGCGACGATGTCGAGAGCGCGACCTGGAGGGCAATCGAGGTGCCGCCCGTGCCGACCAACTACCAGCGGTTTGCCGATGCCGTCAGGAGCGGCCTGCAGCCGGACCCGAACTTCCGCCACGCCGCCAACCTTCAGAAAGTGCTAGATCTTGCCATGATCACCGAGCGCGATCGGTGCGAACTCAAGGTCTGATGCCGATTTTGAAGTCTACGAAAACCGCCGCTCTTACGAACGGCGGTTTTTGCTGGCCGGGATAGGGCTTATTGGATGACCTGAACAACGCGGTGTGTGCTCGGTTCGACGATCACACGCTGGTTGTTGACCATCGTATAGGCGTATTTCGGATTTTCCGGCACCGGGATGACCTGTACGTCCGCCGGAAGCGGCTTGCCGACAACGATCGGTTGCTTGATGATGACAGGGGTCGGCGGAGCCGGCTGCGCCTCGACATAGGTCACAACCTCACGCGGCGGCGGATCGATGATCGCGCCGGCCACGGCGCCGGCAACGCCACCCACAGCGGCGCCCACAGGCCCGCCGACAATTGCACCCGTAACGGCTCCACCGGCAGCTCCGGTAACGGCTCCGCCAGCCAACGCATTCGTGGCTAGGGACGACAGCGCCAGGGCGCTGGAGACAAGTAGGATCTTGTACATTTTGCTTTCTCCTTAGCTCGAGTCTGCAAAGAAGAAACGGAGGGGGAGGGCGGTTGTTCCCCTATTGCGAGTGTGACGGAATCACGCTTGCAACGCCACGGTTACATGGCGTGAGGCGGCGGAAGCACGCCCTGCGACCAAAGAAAATCGACTAATCCTTGCCGATGGGGCGATCGGCGTCGCGCCCGTGGAACCGCTACCGCACGCCATCGCGAGCCTGCTGGTACGACGAGCAATTCAGGGTGCTTTGGCCGGAATATGCCGACATGCCTTATGCCACGGTGTCCCAGCGCCTTTACCAGACGTTGGGCTGGTCTCCGCAGTTCGACGGTGATCGCTTCGAGCGCATCAAGATGGCGGCGGCGTTCTTCTTCCTGCCGGCGCTGGCGCTTCTTGTCGTCGGCTCCCTGCTAGATTGGGCCTTTGCCGGTTTCGCTCGTCCGAAAAACCTTAGCGAACGACGGCCCTTCCTTCTTGCCCATCATCTTCCGCACTTCAGCAGTGTGGGTGTCATCGAGTGCATAGACGTACTTGCGGCCCTGCCCGATGACAGTTTCGTTGACCTTGCGGACAATCCGGCTCATCGGCGCCTTTGCAATCTCTTCCGCGAACTGCACCGTCGTGCAGGCTATGAACAGCCGTGTCGGGCTTATGGGGAGCGCATAGTGGCCGGTGTAATGAATCAGGCCGTTGGTCATAATAGTCGGCCGGTCGGAGGTCATGAACTTCCGCGCCACCTTGTTGGAATCGAGCACCATCCAGTGCATTCGCCGCAGGAGCTTCAGCGCGTTCGGATGCTCGATGAGCTTGGTCATGGTGATTACTGCCTGCCGCTCGGCGCCGGTGGGATCTGAGTTTAGAATCCACTCTTCAAACGTCTCGGGTCACCTGGCTGCCGGATGGCCTCGTATTTCGCTGTGAAGACCTCGTTCGGCGTGTAGTAGTCAATCGTGAAGCGCGCCTTGAACTTCGCCATCTCCTCCGGATTGCGGAAGATGAGCGACATGACGAACCGCGCCCACGAGTGGCGGGTTTCGGCATCCTGCGGGATCTTGTCATTGAGCATCATGTCGCGGGCGCGGACGGCCGCGTTGTCCACGAAGCTCATGAAGAACCTCTCGACGTTATGCTTGGTATCTTCCGTCACGCCGGGGATGACATACAAATCGCCTTCAAAACCGGTCGAAAGCGTCCCGTACCGGCCGGTCTGGATGCGGCCCTTGTAGCCGCGCCGGTATTCCTGAAGCTTATGGTCATCCCCTAGCCACGGGCGAAGGTAGAATTGCGGGATGTAGTGGTGTTTCAAGCAGACTCACTTTTTTGATGCAGCCTGCCGCTTATACCACTTGTTCCAGTTGAGCCCCTTCCCCCGGTCGCGCTGGTCGAACAACTCTCCACCGAATTTTTCCATGAAAGCCTCTCCTCCGGCATGGGTGGCGAAGCAGTGGATATTGTAGCTCTTTGCCGCTGTCGTGAGACCGTCCGGAGTATGAGGCTTCATCCTTTTGGAGAGATATCCAAGACCTCAAAGCTATGCTTTGATAGCGGCGAACGGCATGATGCTCGCATAGCCGTCTCACCACTCCTCCGATGAGGAAGAGGGGCTGGCCGGTCGATTACAGGCCGGCCTTTTTTCCGTTGCACCAAGCGCGCGCTGCTTGCCTCTCAGCTTTTTGAGACCGGTGCTGCTGCGGCGGCGGATGTCGCGGCGGCTCCGGCCTTGACGCCGGCTGCGGCATAGCCGCCGCCGATGGCGACGTTGAGGGAGACGTAGTCCTTGGCCATCTGCTGGATGGCGGCCGCCAGGCTGGCGTCGGCCAGGGAGACGTTGCGCTGGGCATCGAGCACGTCGAGCAGCGAGGAGGCGCCGTCCTTGTAGCTGGCGGTCGACAGTTCCAGCGATTCCTCCGTCGTCTTGACGTTGGCGCGCAGTGCTTCGACCGTCTGGGCGTCGCGGCGCACCGCCGACAGCGCGTTCTCCACCT